>JAQUNY010000018.1 GCA_028717405.1 Eubacteriales bacterium | reverse complement strand
CCCGGGAGCCTTGACGTTGACAAGCTTGCTGCTTACAAAGAGGCGGGCGTCAACAGGATGAGCATAGGGATACAATCTGTTTTTGACCCGCTGCTGGCCTTTCTGGGAAGAAGCCATAAAGCTGAATCCTGGAAAAGCACTCTTGAAATGATCAGGAAAGCCGGCTTCAGCAATATTAATACTGATCTGATTTTCGGGATACCAGGGCAGACCGCGCAGATGTGGGAAGAAACACTAAATTTGATATCCGGTCAGGGCATACCGCACATCTCCTGTTACAGCCTTGAACCTGAAAAAGGTACAAGACTTGAGGAAATGTACCGCACGGGTATTGTGGAAATGCCGCCCGAAGATTTGGAAAGAGAGATGTACTATACTGCGAAAAATATTCTCAGACATTCCGGATACAGGCATTATGAAATATCGAATTTTGCTTTCCCGGGTTTTGAATGCAGTCATAATATCAGGTACTGGAAGACAAGAGAGTATATAGGATTAGGCGCTGGTGCTCATTCGTATTACGACGGTTACAGATATGACAATAAAAATGATATCATTCTTTACAGCAAATGTTTTGAGAAGTGCACAGAGCCTTTATCTCGGCATGATAAGCAAAGCAGCTCCGGATGGCGCACAGGTGACCCCCGATGCAGGGGAGAGGCCACAAAGATAAGCCAGGCTGAATCACTTGCTGAGTTTATTATATTCGGGCTAAGGATGATAGATGGGGTGAATCTGGTTGAAGCTGCCGCAAGGTTTGGCGGAAAGGGAAATATACTCGGGATTTATGGAGATAAAGTAAAAGAACTTATTAGAAGAGGGCTTCTGGAGACGTCAGGAGAAAGATTAAAGCTTACAGATAAAGGCCTTGACCTGGCAAATTCAGTTATGCTGGAATTTATATGAACGGCAATAAGAATCACAAACATTTTTACAGTACAGTTGAGTAAAAGGCTAAATAAAATAGGTTAAAAATATGTCTTGAGCCTTGCTTGAAAAAATGTCTTGAGCCTTGCTGAAACACTTGACAAAAAAAAGTACGGATGTTATCTTAGATGTATGATTAGCACTCGACGGTCTAGAGTGCTAATAAGAGAGCGGGGTGAGCAAGTGTTTTTTGATGATTTGCTTGACGAACGAAAAAAGAGCATATTAAAAGCCATCATCGATGATTATATTGATACGGCGGAGCCCCTTGGGTCAAGGACTATTGCCAGAAAACATGGAATAGGGCTCAGCTCTGCCACCATTCGCAATGAGATGGCCGATCTTGAAGAGATGGGTTTTCTTTGTCAGCTGCATACATCATCCGGCCGTATACCCTCAAATCTGGGATACAGGTTTTATGTGGACAGGCTTATGAAAAGAAAGGAACTGGTACCTGAAGAACTGGAGACCATAAGGTCGATGCTTGATGATAATATCAGCGAGCTTACTCAGCTTATCAGACAGGTATCTGTACTTATAGCAAGGATAACAAGATATACATCTGTTGCGGTTACTCCAAGAATAGCGAGAAACAGGATCAAGACTGTCAGGGTAATTCCAATAGACACTTACAAAGGCCTGGTGATCGTGGTTACCAACACAGGAATAATAAAGAACAATGTTGTGTATTTTTGCGAGCCTGCGGATCCTGATATGCTGATAATGATATCAAATTTTCTCAGCAGCCGCCTGCCCGGATTGACAACTGAAAATATAGACGATGACCTGGTATTGGGTATAAGAGAATCGGTATACATACCCGACGAGCTTCTTCTTCCTGTGATGCAGGGAATCAGAGACTGCATAAATCAAATAGACGGATCAGAGATCTACCTCGAAGGAGCGGCCAACATCCTGAATTATCCGGAGTTTTGCGACATTATAAAAGCAAAGGACCTTCTTAACCTGATGGAGGAAAAGAGCGTTCTGGCAGGTATGCTCCAGGGACTGCTGAGCAGCAAGGGATTGAGTGTCAGGATAGGTACTGAAAATAAGATGGATCAGATAGAAAACTGTACTGTTATAACCGCGACCTATAGTTACAAAGACACAATACTGGGCACTATAGGAATAATAGGCCCTACGAGGATGGAGTATTCGAGGGTGATATCGATAATGGACTATATAAGGGATAAGGTTAATATTGAGATAAAACGCCTGGTGGGCAGCGGCGATGATAATATACAATAAAAATTAATTGCTGGAAAATATTTAAGGAGGTTGTTTCGGAGCATATGAAAAAAAAGGACTTAACTGATAAGCAGAATAACATAAAAGAAAACATGGTTGAAGACGTTGCTGAGGTCTCGGTTGAAGATGCAGTTTCAGATATGGCTGAAGATAAGACAGCCGGGCCGGCTGAAAACCGGGAAGTGAGATCTGCCAGGTGTGATCTCAGCGCAGATGATACTATAGAAAAGGAACTTGAAAAGGAAAAAGATGAGTGCGGCAAGCTTTTCGAAATGTTACAGAGGAGTGCTGCTGAGTTTGATAATTACAAAAAGAGGACTGCTCGCGAGAAAGAAACAAGTTATAAGGACACAGTAGCAGAGATAACGGCATTATTCCTGCCTGTTGCAGACAATCTTACCAGAGCGCTTGGCGCGGTAAAAGATGATGCCGGGCCGGAGCAGATAAGAGAAGGCCTGCAAATGGTGATAAAACAGATGGACGAGATCCTGGAAGGCCTTAATGTTAAAGAAATTGAAGCGCTTGGGAAAAAGTTTGATCCGCAATACCATAGTGCCATGCTTCATGTTGATGATGATCAATATGGAGAAAATGAAGTGGTTGAAGTTTTTGAGAAGGGATACACTATAAATGGCAAGGTTATCAGGTTCAGCCTGGTAAAAGTAGCCAACTGAAAGTACAGACAAAGCAGAACTGATAGAAAAAAGAAAACAGGGTAATAAAAAACGGATAATCATAAATTTATATAGCTACAGGAGGCAGAATAAATGGCAAAAGTAATAGGAATAGATTTGGGAACTACGAATTCATGCGTTGCTGTTATGGAAGGCGGCGAGCCTGTCGTAATAGCCAACCCTGAAGGGAACAGGACCACTCCGTCGGTGGTGGCGTTTACCAAAACAGGGGAAAGGCTTGTTGGGCAGGTAGCGAAGCGTCAGGCAGTAACCAATCCTGAAAGGACCATTATGTCGATAAAAAGAGACATGGGTACTTCCAGAAAGGTCAAAATCGACGATAAGGAATACACCCCGCAGGAAATATCAGCAATGATACTGCAAAAAATGAAAGCTGACGCAGAGAGTTATCTGGGAGAAAAGGTGACACAGGCAGTCATAACTGTACCTGCATATTTCAGCGATTCACAGAGGCAGGCTACAAAGGACGCCGGCAAAATCGCCGGTCTGGAAGTACTCAGGATAATAAACGAGCCTACGGCCGCTGCTCTTGCATATGGCCTTGACAAAGAAACCGACCAGAAGATAATGGTTTTTGATTTGGGCGGGGGAACGTTTGATGTGTCTATCCTGGAAATAGGCGACGGTGTTTGCGAAGTCCTTGCAACTAACGGGAACAACAGGCTTGGCGGCGATGATTTTGACCAGAGGGTCATAGATTACCTGGCAGAACAGTTTAAAAAAGATAACGGAATCGATCTGAGAAATGACAAAATGGCGCTCCAAAGACTTAAAGAAGCTGCTGAAAAGGCCAAAATCGAGCTTTCCGGGGTGACGACCAGCAATATCAACCTCCCCTTTATCACCGCTGACGCTTCCGGTCCTAAGCATCTGGACGCAACTCTTACAAGGGCAAAATTCGACGAACTTACCGCGGACCTCGTTGCAAAGACAATGGAGCCGACCAAACAGGCATTGAAAGACGCAGGGCTGTCACCTGATAAAATCGAAAAGGTCCTGCTTGTGGGTGGATCTACGAGAGTTCCTGCTGTTCAGGATGCCGTCAGAAAACACATGGGAAAAGATGCGTTCAAAGGTATAAACCCGGATGAATGTGTCGCAATTGGAGCCGCAGTTCAGGCAGGTGTTCTGACAGGAGAAGTCAAAGATATGCTCCTGCTCGATATAACTCCGCTTTCACTGGGAATTGAGACGCTTGGCGGCGTGTTTACGAAGCTGATTGAAAGAAATACCACTATACCTACAAAGAAAAGCCAGATATTTTCAACAGCTGCAGACGGGCAAACAAGCGTTGAAGTACATGTGCTCCAGGGCGAACGAGAGATGGCGGCATATAATAAAACACTTGGAAGATTTCAGCTTTCCGGTATACCGCCGGCCCCGAGAGGCGTACCGCAGGTAGAGGTTACATTCGACATTGATGCAAATGGAATAGTCCATGTATCCGCTAAGGATCTCGGCAGCGGTAACGAGCAGAAAGTAACAATAACCGCCTCTTCAAACCTTTCTGAAGACGACATAAACAATGCCGTAAAGGAAGCTGAAAAATTTGCAGCCGATGACAAAAAGAAAAAAGAAGAGGTAGAAGTAAGAAACAATGCCGACTCACTGGTATATCAGTCTGAAAAGACTTTAAAGGACCTTAAGGATAAAATCGACGACAGCGATAAGTCAAAAATAGAAAGCGAAATCAATAGTGTCAAGGAAGCATTAAAGTCAAATGATACAGATAAAATCAGGAATGCGACTGAAACGCTGTCAAAAGCTTTCTATGAAATATCCGAAAAGATATACAAACAAAATCCTGAAGCACAGGCCCAGGGAGGTGCGGGATTCGATCCCGGCGCGCAGGCCGGTCCCGGACCGGAGCAGGGAGAGACAGGGCCCGGAGCTCAGCAGGATAATGTTTACGATGCTGACTATAAAGTCGTTGATGATAACGACAAAAAGCAGTAGAATAGTATTTGCAACAATTTGATTATTGGTCACGATCGTCCGGCGGCTTCAGAGCCAATGGACGATTGTGCAGTAATAACAGTGTATTGATTGGAGAGCTGCACTCATCTAATGGCAAATAAGAGAGATTACTATGAAGTCCTGGGCGTCCCCAAAGGCGCAAGTGTTGAGGAAATAAAAAAAGCATACAGAAAGCTGGCAAAGCAGTATCATCCCGATGTAAACCCGGGGAATAAGGACGCCGAATCAAAATTTAAAGAAGCAAATGAAGCTTATGAGATCCTGAGCGATCCTGACAGAAAAGCCCGTTATGACCAGTTTGGACATGAGGATAATCAGTCCGGCGGATTCGGAGGTTTTGGCGGCGGATTTAACGGAAGCGGCTTTGGAGACATCGGCGACATATTTGAAAGCTTCTTCGGGGGTTCAGGCTTCGGAAGGTCTTCACAAAGGCAAAAAAACGGCAACGCTCCCTCAAAGGGAGATGATTTGGGCTCCAATATCCAGATCACTTTCGAGGAAGCAGCATTTGGCACTGAGAAAGAGGTTCAGATAAACAGGCTTGAAACATGCAAGTCGTGTAAAGGCTCAGGATCAAAAGACAGCTCGTCTCCTGAAAGATGTAAGCACTGCGGAGGCTCCGGACAGGTACAATATAAACAAAGTACGCCTTTCGGACAGTTTGTTAACGTGAAGACATGTGAAATATGCGGGGGACAAGGCACTGTTATAAAAGACCCATGTCAGGTATGCGGAGGTAAGGGCCGCGTCCTTCACAGAAATGTGAGCATCAAAGTCAGGATACCTGCAGGCATAGACGACGGACAGACCATATCCATGCGGGGCGAAGGCGGACATGGATCAAGAGGCGGCCCATCCGGAGACCTTTTTGTTACTGTTTCGGTAAAACCTCATAAAGTTTTTGAAAGAAAGGGCAGCGACGTTTATTGCGAAGTACCTGTAACATTTGCGCAGGCGGCTCTGGGAGCGGAAATCGATGTCCCGACACTTGACGGCAAGGTCAGGTATTCAATGCCTGAAGGCACTCAGACAGGAACTGTTTTCAGATTGAAGAACAGGGGCATACCCTTTCTGAGAGGAACAGGACGCGGCGATATGTACGTCAGAGTGAGCATAGAGGTTCCTAAAAAGCTCAACGAAAAACAAAAGACAATACTGAAAAGCTTTGCTGAGGCGTCAGGAGACGATGTACACGAACAGAGAAAAAGCTTTTTTAATAAAATGAAGGATTCCTTCGGTGTTCAATGGTGACCCCGGGAAATATAAATTTGATTTGACTATCAGGTGATTAAATGAAAGAAATGCTGAAAAACCCGGTGAAATGGACCGAAGCTACTGTCATAACCTCCTGTGAAGCGCAGGAAGCTGTTTCTCATCTTCTTATTACTCAAGGCGCGGGAGGACTGGTTTTTGATGAGACCAGCCCTGATAGTGTTGCAATCAGGGCTTACTATAGTGACAGCCATGACAGAGAGCTGCTTAAAGAAGCTATTCTCAAAGGTCTCAGGGTTATTTCAGAGTTTCTTGACACAGGAAAGAAAAAGCTTGTTTTACGATCTGTTAATGACGAAGACTGGGCAGAAAACTGGAAAAAATATTACAAACCTTTCCTTATAACTGATAATATTGCCGTAAAACCTGTCTGGGAGGATTACACGGATTCAGACGGCAAAATTGTTATTGAAATAGATCCCGGAATGGCTTTTGGTAACGGTACACACGAATCGACGCGTTTATGTGCAAAGCTTATAGAGAAGCACCTGAAAAAGGGTGACTATTTTTTTGACCTTGGGTGCGGCACAGCTATTCTTTCAATAATCGCACACAGGCTTGGCGCCGGTAGTGTTACAGCTGCAGATACCGACCCTGATGCAGTAAGATGCGCATCTGTAAATATAGAGCTCAACGGACTTACTGAAGCTGTGAAGCTGCTGCACGGTTCTCTTGCACAGGCTGCTCCGTTTGCAGAAAACAGGCGTTTTGATCTTGTCGCCGCCAATATAATTGCCGACACGATCATAGATATATCGAAAAATATTAACAATATTACAAAAAAGGATGCTATATTCATCGCTTCAGGCATTATTGCCGACAGGGAAGAAGAAGTGGCGGCTAAATGCTCAGAAAACGGTCTTTCTCTGGAGGGATCATCCAGGGAAGGAGAATGGACGGCAATGGTTTTCAGATGCAAAGGTGTTTCATAGAAAAAAATGAAGATCATACAACCGGCAGTGTGATCAATATATGTGGAGATGATTTCAGACATTTCAGATATTCACTCAGGATCAGGGAGGGAGAGAAAATAATCCTTTGCGATGGAGAGATGAATGATTACACAGTTTGTGTCGATGAAATCCTGAAGGACCACATAAGAACAAAGGTTATTTCTGCTGATATCAATGAAGCTGAGCCTTACGCAACAGTTGTACTATATCAGGGCATGCCCAGGGCTGACAAGATGGACATTATTGTGCGTGAAAGCGTTGAAGCCGGTGTCTCATACATCAGGCCCATCTTAACTGAAAGGTCAGTACCAAAGCCTGGGCCTGGAAATGATTATTCAGGAAAGACAGCAAGGTGGAACCGGATATCTGCAGAGTCTGCAATGCAAAGCGGAAGAGGTATTATACCGAAAATTTCAGGACCTTTGTGTTTCATGGAAGCTCTTGATATATCAGTATCTGAAAGCGATCTTCTGCTGATTGCCTATGAAAATGAAAAAAAAAGAAAGATTGGAATTTCGATAGCTGAAGCCGGACTATCATCATTGAACCCCGCCCCTATAAACGGGAAAAAGCCTGTCATATCCATCTTTATCGGTCCTGAGGGAGGATTTGGTGATAAAGAAATACAGCAAGCACAAAACAAAGGTGCGGTTCCGGTGACACTTGGCAGGAGGATACTACGTACTGAAACTGCTCCCGCTGTTGCTTTGGCACTTATCCATTCGTCATTTGGAGAAATGTAACCAGGGTCACGGAACTAAAAAAGCTTTATAACAGGCCGAGTTATGTTATAATACAGCTACAGAAAAGGATTGGAGCCACTTATGATAAAAAGCATGACCGGATTTGGCAGAAGCTCATCCGCAGAGAATAACAGAAATATAATTGTTGAAATAAGAACTGTAAATCACCGCTATAACGATATATATGTCAGGCTTCCGAAATCGCTTTCTTTTCTGGAGGATAAGGTCAAATCCAGTGCTGCCGCATCAGTTACCAGAGGAAAGACAGATATATATATATCCTATGAAGATAACAGCGAAAATGCCAGGACAATTGCAGTAGACGAAGGCCTTGCGGGAGCGTATGCCGACGCCCTCAGAAAAATAAGAGAAAACCTGAAGCTGAAAGATGATATATCTGTTGGGCTGATTTCGTCGCTGCCGGATGTACTTAAAGTTGAAAGGCAGGAGGAGGATTTAGAGACAATATGGGACCATATCTTTCCTGTCCTGACCGATGCATTGAAGCTTCTGACAGAAATGCGAACAGAAGAAGGTTCAAAACTGAAAGATAGTCTTCTTGACAGATCGGCTGGTATAGAAAAATACCTTGAAAAAATAGAAACCAGAGCTCCGGAAGTGATTACAGATTACAGGGCAAGGCTGGAGTCAAGGATAACCGAGCTGCTGCAGCAGCAGCCTGTCGATGAAAACAGGCTTGCGGCAGAAACAGCCATATTCGCTGACAGGTGCAGCATAGACGAAGAAATAGTAAGACTTAAAAGCCACCTTGGGCAGATGAAAGCTTCATTTGATTCTGTCGAACCTGTTGGAAGAAAACTGGATTTTCTTATCCAGGAAATGAACAGAGAAGTAAATACAATAGGTTCAAAGGCAAATGACCTTGTTATTACAAAAAACGTTGTAGATATGAAAAGCGAACTGGAAAAGATAAGAGAACAGGTTCAGAATATCGAATAACAGTCTGCGGGAAAACCCGGAATGACCCGGAATTACCTGGTGAGACCTGGGATGATCTGGGATGATCTGATTTTTTGAAATGGAGGCTGACATGAAACTGGTAAATATCGGATTTGGCAATATTGTTTCAGCATCCAGGCTTGTGGCCATCGTAAGCCCGGAATCTGCGCCAATTAAGAGGATAGTGCAGGAAGCAAGGGACAGAGGGATGCTGATTGATGCTACTTACGGAAGAAGGACCAGGGCTGTGATCATAACTGACAGTGATCACATTATTCTGGCAGCAGTACAGCCTGAGACTGTGGCAAACAGGGTCAATGTAAGAGATAATCCTGAGATGCCTGAAAACCAGGTATACCCGCAGCAATCCGGAACGGAAGGCAGTATTACCGAAAATGACGGCTGAAACAATTAGCAGGTGCTCCGGTTGCAGGAGCCGGGATGAAAAACATAAAGGACTCCTGATAGTAGTATCAGGCCCTTCAGGCACGGGAAAAAGCTCTTTGATAAAGACTCTGTGCGAGATCAATGAGGATTTATACCTCTCAGTTTCTGTAACGACCAGAAGCCCCAGAAAAAACGAAACCGAGGGGGTCAGCTATTTTTTCAGAACGAAAAGTGAGTTTGATCATATGCTGGAAAAAGGCGAAATACTTGAGTGGGATCTTTACTGTGGCAATTATTACGGTACACCTGCCGCATATGTGGAGGAAATGGTATGCAGCAATAAGGACGTCCTCCTGGAGATAACTGTTAAAGGAGCTGAGTCCGTAAAAAAGCGATATCCTGACAGTGTGCTTGTGTTCATCCTCCCGCCTTCAATGAAAGCCCTGGAGAACAGGATAAGGGGCCGCGGGACGGAAAGCCCTGAAGTTATAGCCGGAAGAATAGGAAAGTCAAGAGATGAGATGTCCAGGATAACTGATTTTGATTATGTCGTTATCAATGACGACCTGAAAGAAGCCGCCGAAAAAATAAATTACATAATTTCCGCCGAGAAGCTCCGTGTTGCCCGAAACAACGGCATCATCGAAAAAATACAAATGGAGGATAAAAAAGTATGATTGAACCCCCGATCAGCTCTTTACTTGAAAAAACAGACAGCAGGTATACACTGGTTATTCTTGCAGCCAAAAGGGCAAGACAGATCACAGAGGGTGCCAGGATATACGTAAAGGTCAATTCCGTGCAGACTGTCACTATTGCTGTTAATGAAATAAACGAGGAAAAGATCACCTACGTCAGGAATTTAAAACCTGTATATGAAATAGCAGTGGAGGAGAGAGAAGTTGATATTTGAAAAGACAATGGATAAAATAACAGCATTTGCCAGGAACAGAGGATATGTTTATCCGGGCTCCGAGATCTATGGCGGTCTGGCAAACGCCTGGGATTACGGACCTTTAGGGGTGGAATTCAAAAATAATGTCAAGAAGGCATGGTGGAAAAAATTTATTCAGGAAAATCCTTATAATGTCGGGATAGACTGTGCCATTCTGATGAATCCGCAGGTTTGGGTTGCTTCCGGGCATGTGGGTGGTTTTACCGATCCGCTTGTTGACTGCCGTTCGTGCAAGATGCGGCATCGGGCTGATAAGCTTGTCGATGAATGGAACCAGAAAAATAATAAGGAAATCAGCGTTGACGGCTGGGATCCTGAAAAATTATCTTCATATGTTGAAGCTAATAAAATACCATGTCCGGCATGCGGCTCCGTTGATCTTACAGGGATCAGGAAGTTCAACATGATGTTCAAGACTTACCAGGGAGTCACCGAAGATTCAAAAGCAGAACTTTATTTGCGTCCTGAAACAGCACAGGGCATGTTCGTCAATTTCAGAAACGTACTCAGGACCACAAGACGTAAGATTCCTTTCGGGATCGGCCAGACTGGCAAATCATTCAGAAATGAGATCACACCCGGCAATTTTACTTTCAGGACCCGCGAGTTTGAGCAAATGGAGCTTGAGTTCTTTTGTGAACCCGGGAAAGACCTTGAGTGGTTTGCATACTGGAAGGATTTTTGTGTAAAATGGCTGCTTGACCTGGGATTAAAGCAGGAAAACATGCGCCTGCGTGACCACTCTCCCGAAGAGCTTTCTTTCTACAGCAATGCAACAACAGATATAGAATATCTTTTCCCGTTCGGCTGGGGAGAGTTATGGGGCATAGCAGACAGGACAGACTATGACCTCAAACAGCATATGGAGCATTCTAAGGATGATTTGTCATATTTTGACCCGATGACAGGCGAAAAATACATACCGTATTGTATCGAACCTGCATTGGGAGCTGACAGGGCTGCTTTGGCATTTTTGTGTGACGCCTATGACGAAGAAGAGATCTCAGAGGGAGACGTACGAACAGTGCTTAGACTACATCCTGCTCTTGCTCCCGTAAAGGCAGCTGTCTTACCGCTCTCAAAAAAGCTTGCCGCTGAAGCCGAAAAGGTATATCATGACCTGCTGAAAAAGTTTTGCTGTGAATATGATGAAACCGGCAGTATCGGCAAGAGATACAGGAGACAGGACGAGATCGGGACACCATACTGCATAACCTATGACTTTGATTCACAGGAAGACAACAGTGTGACTATACGCGACAGAGATACAATGAAGCAGGAGAGGATAAAATTATCCGATCTTGAAAACTGGTTTGAGGGAAAATTTGACATATAAATATAATTACTTTGATATAAATACATGGAGGACTTATTATGCCTAAATTTGTTTATTCATTTAAAGAGGGAAACGCATCAATGAGAGAGCTGCTTGGCGGGAAAGGAGCAAATCTGGCTGAAATGACCAGCCTGGGTCTCCCCGTGCCGAGAGGCTTTACTATAACAACTGAAGCCTGCACTAAATACTATTGCGACGGCAAAAAAATCAGCGCTGAAATCCAGGATGAAATAGACAGGATGCTTGAAAAGACAGAAGCTGAAGTGGGCAAAAAATTCGGAGACCCGAAGAACCCGTTCCTGGTATCTGTAAGGTCAGGTTCAAGAGCTTCTATGCCGGGTATGATGGACACAATACTCAACCTTGGTCTTAACGACCAGGTAGCTGAGGGACTTGCGGCACTCACCGGGAATGAAAGATTTGCTTACGACAGCTACAGAAGATTTATACAAATGTTCAGCGACGTTGTAATGGAAGTTGAAAAAGCTCATTTCGAAGAGATACTTAACAGTGTAAAAAAAGAGAGAAAGGCTGAATATGATACCGATCTGGATGCAGCTGATCTCAGAAGGATCGTCTCCCTATATAAAGAGCTTTATAAAAAAGAAAAAGGATCAGAATTCCCGCAAGATCCGAGGGAGCAGCTGATGGAGGCGGTCAAGGCTGTCTTCAGGTCGTGGGACAATCCCCGGGCTATAGTATACCGAAGGCTCAACGACATACCTTCAGACTGGGGTACGGCAGTAAATGTACAGGAAATGGTTTATGGAAATATGGGCAATGATTCAGGTACGGGAGTTGCCTTCACACGCAATCCGTCCACAGGAGAGAAAAAACTTTACGGCGAATTTCTGATGAATGCCCAGGGAGAGGATGTTGTCGCCGGTATAAGGACGCCGCAGACCATAGAACATCTCAGGGAGATAAACCTTTCCATATATGAAAAATTTGTTGAAATTGCAGACATTCTCGAAAAACATTATAAAGACATGCAGGACATGGAATTTACGATCGAGAAGGGCAGGCTGTTCATGCTGCAGACAAGAAATGGCAAGAGAACTGCTGCGGCCGCACTGAAGATAGCCGTTGACCTTGTCGGCGAAGGTATGCAGACGATTGAAGAAGCAATCATGAAGGTTGATCCAAAACAGCTGGATGCACTGCTTCATCCCAATTTTGAGCCATCTGCCCTTAAGAAGGCTTCGCCGGTAGCCAAAGGGCTGCCTGCTTCTCCCGGAGCAGCCACCGGAATGGTTTACTTCAATGCGGAAGATGCGGTGCTCGCTGCAAAAGATGGTAAAAAGGCGGTAATCCTGGTAAGAGAAGAAACTTCTCCGGAAGACATAGAAGGCATGCATGTTTCCAGGGGCATCCTGACAGGAAGGGGAGGGATGACCTCTCATGCAGCCGTTGTGGCAAGAGGAATGGGAACCTGCTGTGTAGCAGGGTGTTCAGACATAAAGATAAATGAAAAAGAAAAAAGCTTCACTGACAAAAATGGGAGAGTATATAAAGAGGGAGAATGGATATCCCTTGACGGAAGCACAGGAAATGTCTACGGAGAAAAAATCCCGGCTATCCCGCCTGAAATGACCGGAGACTTCGCAGTCTTTATGAAATGGGCGGATAAAGCCAGAAAGCTGAAAATCAGGACTAATGCCGACACCCCTGAGGATGCCGCACAAGCGTTGAAATTTGGAGCTGAAGGGATCGGCCTCTGCAGAACGGAACACATGTTTTTTGAGCCTGACAGGATTCCTGCAATGAGGGAAATGATAGTATCAAGGACCGGCGAGCAGAGAATAAAAGCTTTGGATAAGCTGCTTCCCATGCAAAGAGGAGATTTTGAAAAGCTCTTTGAAATAATGAAGGGGTATCCTGTAACAATAAGGTTTCTGGATCCGCCTCTGCATGAATTCCTGCCCAAGGAAGAAGACGACATAAAAGCACTTGCCGCAGAAATGAAGATAGAGTACAACAAGCTTAAGGATATAATCGAAAGCCTCCACGAATTTAATCCCATGATGGGCCACAGGGGCTGCAGACTGACTGTTTCATATCCTGAGATAGCAGTAATGCAGACAAGGGCAATTATTGAAGCCGCAATTAATGTAAATGCCAGAGGAATGGCTGTTATCCCCGAGATCATGATACCTTTGGTAGGAGATGTCAAAGAGCTTCGTTTTGTAAAGGACGTAGTAGTAAAAACAGCTGACGAAATAATTGCGGCATCAAACAGCCATCTGGATTACAAGGTCGGCACGATGATAGAAATTCCAAGGGCTGCTATAACCGCGGACGAGATAGCACAGGAAGCGGAGTTCTTCTCGTTCGGCACAAATGACCTTACACAGATGACTTTCGGCTTCAGCAGAGATGACGCAGGAAAATTCCTTGAAGAATATTATAACAGGAAAATATACGAACAGGATCCTTTTGCCAGGATCGATATTGCGGGAGTCGGCAAGCTGGTTGAAATGGCGGCGTCACTCGGAAGAAAGACAAGACCGGGGATCAAGCTCGGGATATGCGGTGAACACGGGGGTGATCCTGCCACTATAGTGTTCTGCCACAACACAGGGCTGGATTATGTTTCCTGCTCCCCGTTCAGAGTGCCCATAGCAAGACTTGCTGCAGCCCAGGCAGCTGTATCGGGTGGGAAAGCTTAAAATACAACAGAACAAAATATTATGATTTGTTGTCTTTTTCCATATATTCAAGGCCTTGTACATCCCTCGACTTAAGCGAGGAGTGTTCGATAACCTGGTCTATTATTGTTTTCCTGATTTCAGCTGCCGATACCTGAAAATCAAAGAACTTTTTAATTTCTTCCGGCTTGCCGGGAATATCAAGATCGCTGAGGCACAGTGACATGGTTTTGCCGGAGCTGTTACTGATCGTAAAGGAGCTTTTGAAGGCATATTCATCCTCCGAAATCACAACATTTGAAACAAAAAGGCTGTTCTGCATATAACTGGACTCCCTTCATGTTGTTTACCGCTGCGCCTGATGAGCCTCGGCGAGAATGGCTGTATGAAAAGCTTATATTAAAAATAACACAATAGTCAATAAATATCCAGTATAATAATAGCGAGGCGCAATTGAGGAAAGGAGCGGGAAACATCATTTATTTTGATAACAGCGCTACAACCAGGCCTTTTGATGAGGTCCTTGAATATACGAATCGTATTTCGGCGGACATTTACGGCAATCCGTCATCTCTGCATTCATTCGGTCTTGAGGCTGAACTGGCAATAAAAAAAGCAAGGCACAGTATAGCCTCCGCACTCGGAGCATCCCCGGAAGAGATATTTTTCACTTCGGGAGCCACTGAAGCAAACAATCTGGCTGTCAAAGGATGTCTTGCAGCCATATCAAAGGGCAGATCTGCATTTATCCGGCCTGAATTTGTTACAACCACGGCAGAACATCCTTCTGTATATGAGGTGTATGAAGAATTGTCAGCTGAAGGATATGCCGTTAAACACGTCGGCGTAGACGGCAAAGCTGTGGCTGATCTGGATATGCTTGAAAAGAGTATTACAAGTTCTGCCGCTATGATAAGCATAATGCTGGTAAACAATGAAACCGGTACAATACAGGATGCGAAAACCATATCGGAGATAAGGGAACGTAAATGCCCTGACGCCCTTCTGCATTATGATGTTGTTCAGGGCTTTTGCAAAATGGATTTGACGGCCGCTAAAAAATGCGCAGATATAATGACCGTAAGCTCACATAAAATACACGGGCCTAAAGGTACAGGTGCAATATTTATCAGAAAGGGCACAAAACTGTCGCCTGTGATGAAAGGCGGGGGACAGGAAGGGGCAATGCGGCCAGGGACGGAGAATGTTCCGGGAATATGCGGGTTTGGCCTTGCAGCCGATATTTGTGTGACAGGACAGGATAATCATAACAATATTATAAGGGGCGTCAGGGAGGCTTTCATAAAGTCTCTGCGTGAAAATACCGCTGAATCTGAGTTTGTTATAAATTCACCGGATAATGGTGCTCCACACATACTGAATTTATCATTTCCAGGAATAAAAGCTGAAGTCCTTGTCCACCATCTCGAAAGGGAAGGCATATACATTTCTGCAGGCTCAGCCTGTTCATCAAAAAATAAACGAATCAGCAGGGTGATGAGAGCAATGGGGCTTTCACAAGATATCGCTGAAAGTGCCGTAAGGTTTAGTTTTTCATCATTCAATACTATCAGCGAGGCAAATATTGCTGCAGAGATAATAAGCCGGATAATACCATCCATAAGCACCGGCCAGGCCGGACGAAGAAGGGGCAATTTATAAATGGGAGAAAAAGTCATACTTGCAAGATGCGGAGAAATAATGCTCAAAGGCCTCAACAGGCCTGTATTCGAAAACAGGCTCCTCAGGAATATCAGACACGCACTTTCAGGGCTCGGTAAGGTCTCAGTATATAAATCACAGTCAAGGATGTATATCGAACCTGAAGACAGTACTTTTAATTTTGATAAAGCAGCTGAAAAACTGTCCGTGGTATTCGGAATAGTTTCCATAAGTATAGCTGAGAAAATTGATACTGATATTGATATAATCAGGAAAACTGCGCTTGAGCAATTCAGAAATATTCACGATTTAAAGACCGTAAATACATTTAAGATTGAAACAAAAAGAGGTAAAAAAAGTTTCCCTCTGAAGTCAACTGAAATATCCGCGGACATAGGCGCATATATCCTTGAAAATACAGAGGGGATAAGTGTCAATGTTCATAATCCGGATATTACAATATATATAGAAGTACGAGAGAGCACTTTTGTTTATTCCGGCATTATACGCGGCTGCGGGGGAATGCCGACAGGGACCGGAGGAAAAGTTATCCTGCTGCTTTCCGGAGGAATTGACAGTCCTGTTGCCGGATGGATGACAGCCAGGCGCGGTGTGGTGCTTGAAGCTGTACATTTTTACAGCTATCCGTATACAAGTGAAAGGTCGAAGCAGAAAGTAATAACTCTTGCCGAAATACTGGCTGCTTACTGCGGAAATATCAAACTGCATGTAGTGCCTTTTACGGAGATACAGCTTGAGCTTTCCCGCAGCTGTCCCGGTGATTATCTTACAATACTTATGAGAAGAGCAATGTATAAAATAGCCGACAGGATAGCTGCAGGATGCGGAGCACTTGCCGTTGTCACCGGTGAAAGCATAGGGCAGGTCGCCAGCCAGACCCTGCAAGCCATATCCGTCACGGATGAAGCCTGTACCATGCCGGTTTTCAGGCCGCTGATAGGTATGGACAAAAATGATGTAGTCGATGCAGCGAGAAAAATCGGAACATATGATACATCCATAATGCCTTATGAGGACTGCTGTACAGTTTTTGTGGCCAAACATCCGAGAACAAGGCCTACGCTCACCAGGACCGTAGCACATGAAGAAAAGGCTTCTCTTGACCGGCTGATAGAAGAGGCAGTAGCTGAAACGGAAATTATTAATGTAAAAGGCGGCTGAATATCGTATAATACTAATGATGTGTGATGCATATTACACGACACCCGATGCGCGACGCATGATGTATTTAATATCTTCAGATAACGAAAAGGAGCAGAAACAATGTACAGTACTAAAGAAATCGCAAAAATTGATCCGGATATCGCAAAAGCTATTGAAGATGAAGTCGGCAGACAAAGAGGAAAAATCGAACTGATAGCCTCAGAGAACTTCGTCAGCCCGGCGGTGATGGAAGCTATGGGAACGCCGCTGACAAATAAATATGCCGAAGGTTATCCCGGGAAACGCTATTATGGCGGATGCGAGTACGTAGACATTGTGGAAACTCTTGCCATAGAAAGAGCCAAAGAGATTTTTGGAGCAGAGCATGCGAATGTTCAGCCGCATTCCGGGGCTCAGGCCAATAATGCAGTTTATTTTGCTGTTTTATCCCCCGGAGACACAATGCTTGGAATGAACCTGGCTCACGGCGGCCATCTCAGTCACGGAAGCCCGGTAAATATTTCTGGTAAATACTATAATGTGGTACCATACGGTAGATCG
>JAQUNY010000017.1 GCA_028717405.1 Eubacteriales bacterium | reverse complement strand
TTCTGTGAAAGCTCCGACAGGGGACGTTCGTGGAGCAGAAAAAAATATCTCACCGGCAATACAAGACTCAATGAAGGTGGCTCATATAACTGTGCGCGCATTTCAAAGATCAGCGGCGGAAGACTCGCAATAGTTTGTGACAAAGGGACGCACGACGGTATAGAGGCTCATGAAAAATTCAGGACATATATCTGGCACGGAGACAAAGAAGGCAAAGACTGGAGTGAGCCTGAACAGCTGCCAAACGAGGGGATCGTCCCTGACAGGCTTCTGGAGCTGAAAAGCGGAAGATGGCTGCTGGGGTCGCATAAAATGAGCGGCCTGACCGGAAAGCTTGAACAATATGTAATTTATAGTGACGACAAAGGCAAAACATGGTCTGACAGGATCATTGTTGCATCTGATCCCAGGTATAACCTTTGCGAAGTCTCTGTGATAGAGTTGCCTGAGGATGGCACACTTGCTGCTTTTATGCGTGAAAACTCAATGCTTGGATATGATTGCTTCAAGGCGCTTTCCCATGATGGGGGGCAAAGCTGGGAAGGCGTGTACAATATGCCGATACCGGGATGCCACAGGCCTGCCGCCAGTTTTTTGAAAGATGGGCGCATACTTTTGACATACAGATTTGTACAGGGCGGCAAAGGCAGGTTCCAGAACTTTTTTGCAGCTCTTACGGACACAGGGAGCATTCTTGCCAAAGAACGCAATACGCAGAAAATCAGGATCATGCCTTTGGATTATGACCGGTCGCCCAACCCGGATGGAGGCTATTCCGGGTGGGTGCAGTTCGATGACGGTGAGATTTATGCAGTGACTTATATTGTCGATGACGCGCCTAAAGCCCAGATAAGAGGCTACAGCTTCTACCCTGATGAGTTTATTTTAGCCTGAAAGAAATCAGTAAAACAGGAATGACAACAGGAAATGAGATTATGACACAGGAAGATTTTTTATTTAAGAGGTATTTCACATGAAATATGCAACAATTAAAGGAACTGATTTAAAGCCTTCAGCTATATGTCTCGGAGGAGGCCCTCTCGGAGCGACTCTCGGACAGGAAGAATCTTTTGCGCTGCTGGATGCCTTCTATGAGGCCGGAGGGAATTTTATAGATACGGCCAAAATATATTCAGATTGGAGGCCGGGTGAACGTAGTGTCAGCGAAAAAACAATAGGCAGATGGATGAAAGCCAGAGGGAACAGGAATAATCTTGTCGTCACTACAAAAGGCGCTCACACTGAAATGCAGGGCAACAAAATCATCAGAGGATCAATGAGGCTTTCTGAAAAAGACATCACATATGATCTTGAGTCAAGCCTGCAGTCACTTCAGGTAAATTGTATCGATCTGTACTGGCTTCACCGCGATGATGAAAAGAGACCTGTGAGTGAGATCCTGGGAACGCTTGATGCACATGTTAAAAAGGGCCATATACGTTATTATGGCTGCTCAAACTGGAAACCGGAAAGGATATTGGAAGCACTGGCATTCTCGCGGGTGAACGGAACAGGATGCTTTGTTGCCAATCAGATGATGTGGAGCCTTGCAATGCCGCAGAAGGAGCTTATGGAAGATTACACTCTGGTGCTGATGGACAGCGGCGGATTAAAAATGCATACAGAAACCGGCATGGCTGCCATACCCTATTCATCACAGGCAAAAGGCCTGCTCACAAAGATGTCTGATACTGATAAAGGCACGGACATACTGAGCTCAAAAGCCTTCAAAACATATGATACTGATTTAAACAGACAGAAACATGGAAGGGCTGAAAAATTGTCAGATGAGCTCGGAATAAGCATAAACCAGATAGTGCTGGCATATCTGATTTCACATCCTTTTTCTGTAATACCGATAGCAGGATGCAAAAATGTCATACAGATGAATGAGAGCATAAAGGCATTGGAATTCAGGCTTGATTCTTCTGCAATAGCTTACCTGGAGAAAGGCACCTGACCCTGCAGCCTTACAACTTTTCTGTCAGGCAGCCATGTATGCGAACCAGTTCTTCAAGTTCGCTGATAAGACCGATCAGGGACTGCCTTTGATTCTCAAACATATTTTCTGTTTTGGCCGGGTAAAGTGCTGCTTTTACGCACTCACCAAAATTTACAGGCTTATATTCAAACTTATCAATATACCTGATGTTGTTTCCGTCACCTGTAAAATACATTTCATTTATTGCAAAAATCACCTGAGACATGTCGTGGACGAGCCTTGAACTAATGCCGGCAAGAAAAACGGCGTCACCCCTCAGCACCTTGTTTTTGTAATGGTAATCATCCCGCCAGTAGCGCAGGGAAAGCATATGCTTTTCAATTATAGCTGCCTTGAGTTTTGAAGGATAGACGCTGAGCAGCTTCTTCCAGTCAGATGCAACATTATACGGGTCGTCGATTATCTGCTGATTATAGATATCTGTCAATATATGATAGCCCCATATGGTCCAAACCATGTCTGCAGGTTTTACTGATCCGCCGATCCAGTCTTTCAGCTCATTATCTATATAAGAGATTTTCCTCATCCAACAACCATCAATATATACTCCTCTGTCCTTCCATATCCGGATTCTGCCTTTAAATTGTGACACCATTGCCTTGTGAGTATCGGCATCTGTAAAGTTCTCATAATACAACCTGAAGTCCACATCCGAATGCAGGTCCGACGTGCCCTTTCCTCTGGAGCCGCCTATCGTTATGGAATAACGCCCGGATACCATTTTTATAAAAAGAGGTACACACTCTGCAATTATTTCTCTGACCTGTTTCTCATCAGCCATTATAAAATACTCATCTTTCTGCCTGTTTTCCGGCCGGTTTGCCATTTGCGATCAGCATCCGTCGAAGAACTGCAGAGCTTTCTCTATATAAGTGTCCCAGAAGCGCCACTCATGACCGCCCGGGCCTTCTTCAAATGTGGCCTTGAGATTTATGGATTCTGCATATTGCTTAAATCTGAGGTAACCGGGATAAGCCGAATCTTCGGTGCCCATCGCGATATAAAGACGTGGCAGGACATCCTTCCCTGAAAGATCTGCAAGCTTATCCCAGACATTTTCACATGACTCCAGATATGCTTCCAGAGAACCGTAATTATCAATCAGGCGCTGAAGCACCTTTTTGTATTTTTCATTGGTGATGTCATGTGGATTCTGGGGCGATGCTGAAAGGACCGCGGCAGCCGCAAACTTCTCAGGGTAGTTGACTGCGAGTTTAAGTGAACCCCTGCCTCCCATGGACAACCCCGCGACAAAATTATCCTCACGGCGGCTGGAAACGGGGAACCACCCATATACCACAGGCATAAGCTCTTCGGTCAGGTAATCCCACAGAGAAAAACCCATTGCGAAATCATTCCAGTTGGAATAACCGGTGTTGTAAGCGCTTGGCATTACTACAAAGAGATTTCTCTCACGTGCGTAGAGCTCGATCTTGGATTTGTGGATCCAGTCCGTATGATTGCCGCTTGCTCCGTGTAAAAGCCACAATACCTTATATTTGCGCCCGTTCCCGTAAAAATCGCGGGGTTCTGTGCCGGACGGTTTATCCGGCAGTATGATGCTGATATCATGATTCATGTGGAGATAGTGACTTAGGAAATTCATTTGAATATAGGCCATTTTTATTCCTCCGCCCTGAAAAATTTAGTCTTTGCCATTATTTTACAACAATTTATAATTGTTAACAATATATTTTATTTACTTTTATTTTATTTACTTTTCAATAATTTGGAGCTCCAAGTTATTGAGTCTCCGTCATACATGCCTTACAGCTTGGTATAAACAATCAGGCGAAGTGGGCTGTACTCAATTCAGACACTTGACAATAAGCATATGTATAAATAAGCATATATATCAATAAGCATATATATCATTGCGGCATCTTTATTAATGTTGATATAATGTTGCTGAATTAATAATCTGCAAATATGTTGTCAGAATATTTAAGTAAGATTAAATATTCCTGTTGCAGAAATAAGGGAAGGTGAAACGGGTATTATTGTATGAGCGTAGCAGAAGATATTCTGAGAACGGTTGAGTTACCGCGTATGATACAAGTACGCCAGCATTTTGACAGGGCAAAAATCACCGATGTTGCGGGTGCCGTTTTATCTGAACTTGAAAAGCCTGAAATCAGTTCAAAGGTTTGCGCAGGCCATCGCATCTGCCTGACAGCCGGCAGCCGCGGTGTTAGTAATATTGCCCTGGTTTTGAAGACGGTTGCCGGATACCTTAGAAGTAAGGGGGCAATACCTTTTATTATACCTGCGATGGGAAGCCACGGAGGGGCAACATCAGAAGGTCAGGCTGCAATACTTGGGGATTACGGCATTACTGAAAAATATTGTGGATGTGAAATCATTTCATCTATGGAAATCACAGGGACGGGCACGACTCCTGACGGGCAGGAAGTATATATAGACAAGCATGCTGCTGAAGCAGACGGCATCATAGTAATAAACCGCATAAAACCTCATACGGCTTTCAGAGGCCCATATGAGAGCGGCCTGATGAAAATGATGGCAATAGGACTTGGCAAGCAATACGGGGCGGAGGCATGCCACAAAAACGGGTTTAAGCTGATGGCCGAAATGGTTCCGGCTTTCGGGAAAACCATCCTTAAAAACTGTAAAATACTTTTCGGAGTTGGGATTATTGAAAACGCTTTTGATGAAACATATATGATTAAAGCGCTTACTCCCCCCGAAATCATTACAGAGGAACCAAAATTGCTGAAAATCGCGAAAACAAGGATGCCCTCAATAAGGTTTGATACTGCAGACGTCCTGATAGTTGACCGTATTGGAAAAAATATCAGCGGTGATGGAATGGATCCAAATATAACAGGTACATGGGCGACGCCATACGCAAGCGGCGGCTTCAGCTCGGAAAGGGTTGCTGTACTTGACCTCACGGATGAATCCGGCGGCAACGCTGTAGGGATAGGAATGGCTGATGTAACAACAGACCGCGCAGTAAACAAAATCTCAACCGATGCATCATATCCGAACTGCCTTACGTCCCTGGTATTGAATATAATAAAGATCCCCATGCATTTCAGAAATGACGAATTTGCAATCAAAGCTGCAGTGAAGGCATGTACAGGTGGTAACCGAGATGCCGGCCTGCGTATTATCCATATTTCTGATTCACTTCATCTGGAGGATATTTGGATATCCGAGCCTATGCTTGAGGAAGCAGTCCGGAAAGAGGGAGTTGAAATTGTGGGCAAGCCCCTGCCTTTTGCTTTCAATGGCGAAGGTAACCTCAGTGCATATGTATGAGATTCCCGAGTATAATGATTCCCGCGTATAATGATACTTGATAGCATGTTGTCATAATGCTACAATCGAGTCATGGCCGGAAACCCATACAACAGCCGGGCAGATTTAATTTGATGCGATTACATAAATGTGATTATCAGGATGCTATAATGTGTTAACCAGAGGATGAAAATTGATATGTACAACAGGACAGGCATAATAAGCAGAGCAGGCTGCTCCTTGATTTCAAAGAATAAAAACATTCGTATAATAACAATGGCATTTTTATTTATGGCGGTTTTGATTGCGCTTGGGATTTCGGCATGTTCACAGCAGTATCTTACTTTTGAGCTTAAACCAAATGAATACCTCATGGGTGAAGGCAGCATCGGTGCGCCGGCTGGCGATGACTCCAATGAGGTAATTTCTGAAAATTTTAATAATTCAAAGCAGCTTGACGAAAATGATATACAGGAAATGAATGATGGTAAGGCAATGCTTGTCTACAGCAAAGAGGGATATCTGACTTTCCTCAAAGGCCGGTACTATGATGAAAAAATTGAAGATTATGAAGACGCTGTTAAATCACTTAACGGTGTGGCATCTCTGATAGGTTTGAAAGCCGGATCTGAATTTTTCTGCGTCTTTGGAGAGAAGGACGATGACGGATATACATATTATGTCTTCCAGCAGCGTTACGGTAATGTAACAGTCCGCCATGCCACACTTCGTGTTGTCATCGGACCTGATGGCTACACCGCAGGGCTGTCAAACTCATTTACACCTGACCTTGGAATTGCAGAAGAAGCGCCGGCAATTACAGCGCGGGATGCTGAGAACATTGTTAAAACTCTGTTATCAGGCTACGATATTACATATTACGGTGAACATACATCGCAGGTTGCAGTATCTATACATGATGTAACATATCATGCTTTTGTTGTATACACATCCAATCCAAGTGCCTCTGCCTCAACATTTGACATGATGTATTATGAACATTTTGTCAGCTATGACGGCAGGTATTTATATGGATTACCGGTGGCAACACTGACTACAGACAGAAAAGATGTAAATAAAGCCTCCGAATATTTTAAAAACCTTGAGCAGAAGACTTATACAGGCACAGTGACTCTCCATGACGGAACTGAAAAAAATCTTACAGTCCCTGTGGCATACAGTAGAAGCGATGACATATATTATCTTGCCGACACCGCCAGGATGATTATTGTTGCTGATTACTACGGAATGTTTTTTGCGGACAGGTTTGACTTCATAACGTCAAAGGACAATACAGGATGGGATCATAATCACCTTATAACATATCATCAGTATATTAACGCCTACGACTTTTATAATGACATGGGCATTAAATCCGTAGATGGCTTTGGAACGCCCATTATGGTATGTGTTGATTATTGTGATAAAAACAGGGTCCCCGTCGATAATGCCTGCTATACAGGAATGCACTATGGATGGGCCTGCTTCGGAGCGAGCAAAGCAAATAATTACGGGGAATGCCTTGATGTGGTTTGCCATGAATATACACACGCGGTAACAACAAGTTCGATGTGCGGAATGATATATTCCAACGAGACCGGAGCCATAAATGAAGCCTATAGCGACATTGTCGGGAATATTTGTGAGATGTATATGGGATCGACCTCCGACTTATCCTGGCTGGTAGCTGAAAACAGCGGTAAAGCCATGCGTTCAATGAGTAATCCCAATTCGTACGGACAGCCTGAATATATCGGCGACAGGTTTTATGTCCCGGCGGCGGCTGTGCCTGATGCCGAATATAATGACAATGGTGGTGTGCACTACAACAACAGTCTTCTCTCACAGGTTGCCTGCAAACTCCATGAAGCAGGAATGAGCCTGGAGGAGCAGCGTTCGACATGGGTGACGTCGATCAGCCTGATAACTCCGCGTTCCGGGTATGATGAATTATATGTGGCACTGGTTATGAGTATAGAAACCAACGGCCTTGACAGCAAATACAAAAGTATAATAAAAGAGGCCTTTGAAGCTGCGCGGCTTTTAGGCGACAGAGGTTTGGCAGCCTCAGCCGGCACACGCCCCGGCTGTGGCAGGATCAGTTTTAAAGTGTCACGGGAAATAGCTGAAAAATTAAACCTTATGATTGCTTATAATGCTTCAACCGGAGAATCTGTCGGGACGACCTGGGCAGACCCGGATGGAAATGTGTCTATGCTCATTCCAACCGGGAATGTTATTGCAGCCTTCGCATATGGAACTGCTGAAACAGACCTGGTTTGGCTTTTCTATTCTCCAGATGGTGTATGGCAGGCTTCAAACGAAAATACCATGTATATATCTGTGTCTGAAGGTTCGGTCTCGGCACTTTCGCCAATTGGCTGAACTGCATTGTGGTGAAACCAACAGGAGCCATTGTAAGAGAGATATTGCAAGAAAGTATCAGCAGATGAGGTACAGCAAATAATGAAGGAATGTGATAAAGGCCACATATATGACGAATCCATGTTTCAGGTTTGTCCTTACTGCTTCGTAATAGACAAAACTGATGACAGGGTTGAGGAGCATCGCCGCAAAGCAAAAAGAAATCCGCTTAAAAAGTCAAAAAGGAATCTCTCCTTAATATTAGCAGCTCTGACTGCCGCGGCTTTCATAACTGCAGCTGTGGTCTGGATATTAAACAGTGATCTTTTTACGAAATACAAAATCAACGAAATAAGTGTGGGAGCAGCGAAAAATATTCCGCAAGGGTTCAGCCTGTACAGTAACGGTAACGAGCTGCAGGAATTCACTTTCCTTTATCCCGAAGAGCTGAAAACAGGCTGGACTGAGGAAGACGGTGCGTTTATCTACTGCGGGGATAAAAGAGAAAGCCCATACATACTGGTGCATCTTTCATTGTCCGCAAAGATAAGCCCGGAGAGGTACTTTTCAAAGTTTGGGAAAATGGTCGAAAAAGCTTATCTGGTATCAGCGCTGACACCTATATCAGAAGTGGCAGTTGGCGGAAAAACGCTTTATATGGTTCGCTATACATGTCATACCGGCAGTGAAACAGTCATTATTGACCGCTATCTCGAGCTTTACGATGATTTTTATATCCAGTATACGGCAAGCTCCGGGGAAGCAGACAGCCTAAATACGCCAATGTACTACGCGATACTGACTATGAAACCGTCACAGGGCTTTGTTGTTCAAAATATGGGAGATAAATTGACAGGACATACCCATGAAAAGATGAATTTCGCCATCGATATTCCCGCCATGCTCGAGTTAAAAGAAATCCCGATAGGATATTATGCCGATAACGAAAGCATGATTTTTTTCGCCGCATATTCCAACAGCGATCCGACAGGTGCGTCAATATACGACCGCAATGATTTTATTTTAAGGGCGGCTGAGGTCCCCGGGCTTGTGGCAGCACAAATCGGGGTCGATTCGGCCGAATTTGGAAATGGGACTGAACGCTATTATGGCGGAGTAAGTTTTTACTGTTATCCAATGACAATGGTATCCGGAAATTTCAAAGGCTCGGGAAGTCTTTGCATAGCTGACACAGAGTCCGGGGGATGTTACTTTATCTGTTTCGCGGCGAGGGATGGCGTAAAAAGCTATGATGCAATTTTCGAGATTGGAGAAAAATGTGCTGAAAGCTTTCAGATAATAAAAAAACCTGACATAAAACTCTTTAAGAGTTACAGAAGCAGCAAATATGGCTTTGAGGTACTTTATGCGGAAGAAGAAGTCAAAGGCGGCATCGAAGATGACGGGCGAAAGACAATTTTTTACGCTGATGAAGCAAAAGCCGGACCCGGAGTGTTTATCGAGAAAATAGCGAATGAAAATGCAGTTGTCAATCCTGCTGAATATATAAGAAATTATTACAACAGTGTTGTTTCTCAGAATCTGACTGTAAAATTTGACCTGGGCAGGCAGTACACAATGAAAGAGGGAAGATATGAATTTATAGCATCTGACATAACCTACAGCCTGAGCGGTGCAGGATACACTAATGTATTGATGGCCGGCAAGGATAAAATCGGGAACCTGTATGTTATATCATATGGGGGGCAGGACGGGCAGCTTGAGGACCAGAAGACTCTGGCCGGGGATCTTGTCTGGTCCCTGCGAAATATTCAATGACAGGAGATGTACAAATGAGCACACGCAGACTCACAAAAAAAATCTTTTATGCAATTTTATGTATTTGTATTTCACTTTCGGTGTTGGTATCGGTATTGTCAGGATGTGATTCAGGGGGCCGTGAAATAGGCGGCCTTGGAATCGGCAATGACCCGGGGACATTATCCGGAGCCGGAAAATCAGACAGCGCGGGAAGCAGTCTGATAATAACACCGGGCTCGACATCCCTGAATACAGGGATAAGGACACCGGAAGGTACTGCAGGCTACACCGGAGCATCAGGTTCGGCTACTGTGGCAGCACCCGGAAGGACAATCGCAGGATATACGGCTGCTGCTCCTGAGAGAACGGGGGGATCCGGCGAAACAACCCCTGCGGAAGGGACCGCGACAAAGGCGCCTGCGGCACTTGTAACACAGGAATATGACGGGGGTACATTTAAACTTACCATTCCCAAAGGGTGGAAGATGGAAAGCGGAGGCAGTAAAGCTGACTTCTGGTTCAGAGTAACTGATCCTGTTAACGTAGATTTGCAGATATTTTATTATGGAAAGCTGGAGCCTTTCCTGAAATCGGCTGAAGCTTCAGCTGTGTGGAAAATGATCGACACGACAGGTGTATATTCGGCAGCGCCGGTCATGACTGACAGATCCGCGCGGGGGTTGCTTTCGGTATGGAGTCAGTGTATCGAATATCAGAAATTACATGGGACATCTACTTTTACTACACTTAATAATATTGTGGTGGATCATTTGGAAGATTTCGACGGAATGTTTGCATCGAGCGGAGCTGTTGAAACAATAGCCAGGGCAAGCTGTGCCGGACCGTCAGGAGCACAGTGTAAAATTGTGCTGTCCACTGCTCTGATTGACAGCGGGACTTACTATGCCAATGGTGTAGATACGATGCATATGACCTGCTATAATACCATGGGTATGCTCACACCTGCAGATGTTTTTGACGCATACTCAGAAACCCTGGCAAAATGTCTGAACAGCCTTACCTTTAAAGGTGACTGACCTTGGCATTTGTCGACGTCACACTGTACATTTACAGGAGAGATCCTGCGGACTTCAGTCAATTTATCCTCAGCCCAAAAAATGTTATCGGGTTTATTAATGTATGTTAATGTTGGACATTTAAAATGTTATCTTACTGCTAAGAGGTGCAAATAATGGAAATACTCAGAGTTGAAAAACTTACTAAAATTTATGGGAAAGGTGAAAGTGAAGTAAGAGCGCTGGACGGCGTATCCTTCTGCGCGGAACAGGGGGAATTTATAGCAATCATAGGACCTTCAGGTTCCGGAAAATCTACGCTTCTGCATATAATTGGAGGTGTTGACAGGCCGACTTCAGGGGCGGTTTATATGAACGACAGAGATGTGTACGCCCAAAATGAAGATCAGCTTGCAATATTCAGACGCAGGCAGGTTGGCCTGATTTACCAGTTCTATAATCTGATCCCGGTTCTTGATGTTATGGAAAACATAACACTTCCTGTCTTGATGGATGGCAGGAAGATCAATGCGGAACGTTTTGATGAATTGATTAAAACGCTTGGCCTTAAAGGCAGGGAAAAGCATCTCCCCAATCAACTGTCCGGAGGACAGCAGCAGAGAGTATCAATAGGAAGAGCGTTGATGAACGCCCCGGCTGTGGTGCTTGCAGATGAACCGACCGGTAATCTCGATTCGAAAAACAGCCAGGAAATTGTTGAACTCCTGAAGCTGTCCAATCGCAGGTATAACCAGACCATCATTATAATCACACATGATGAAAACATTGCTTTGCAGGCCAAAAGGATCATTGCCATAGAAGACGGCAGAATCACACGCGACGAGGTGATGAGGAAATGAATATTTTCCATAAGGTCACACTCAAATCTCTTGCCATTAACAGAACAAGAACAGTTGTCACCATAATCGGTATAATTTTATCTGTTTCAATGATCACAGCAGTGACTGTCTTCATTTCCAGTCTGCAGGACTATATGCTCGATAATGCCATATATGTCAACGGAGACTGGCATGGAGCATTTAATGGAGTGAACGCCGGGACTGCAGCGGAAATTTTAAATGACAGCAGGGTCGAAAGCGCCGCTTTGGCAGTCGGTATTGGATATGCTGAGATTGGGAGCAGGAATGAATATAAGCCGTATTTATTTATTATGGGCGCCGACGATTTGTTCTTTGAAAGGATGCCCGTCCATATCATAGGCGGCAGACTACCGTTATCTGATGATGAAATAATTTTGCCCGTCCATCTTGCGTCAAATGGCGGAGTTGTATATAAAACAGGCGATGTTTTATCGCTGGAGACAGGTGACAGATATGCAGGGGACATAAGGCTGACACAGCAGAATCCGTACATCAGCAATGATAATAGCGACAGTCATATCGAAAACAGCGGCAGTGCAGATGGCGACGGGAATGCCGGAAGTGATGTAAATGAAGGCCACGTTGAAAACAATATTGCAGGTGTGAGGCCTGAAGAACTGAAGATAATGGAAACAAGGACTTATACGGTGACCGGCTTCTACGAAAGGCCAGGCTTTGAGGACTATTCTGCACCTGGGTATACGGCTTTGACAAAGGCTGACTTTGGCAGCGGTATCAGTGGATATGCGGACGGTTACCCGGAAGGTAATTCAGATGCCGGCCAGACAAGACTGTTTGACATATATTTGAAGATGAAATTTCCCAAAAATATCTTTGCATATGTTGATGAAAGCGGCATGACCGGAAGTACAAATACAGATGTTCTTATGTACAGCGGCGTATCAAGGTATTCCAACTTTTATTATGTGTTTTACAGTTTTGCCGGGATATTGATCGGGTTAATCATGTTTGGCTCTATATCACTGATATATAACGCTTTTGCTATTTCGGTAAGCGAGAGGACAAGGCAATTCGGACTTCTGGCATCCATAGGGGCGACTAAAAGGCAGGCGAGAGGGATGGTTCTCTTTGAGGCACTGGCAGTGAGCGGCATAGGTATACCGGTTGGGATCATCAGCGGGATCCTGGGTATCGGAGTTACCCTCAGATTTGTTGGAGACAAATTTTATGCTTTCTATGGATCGGAAAAACTTGTACTGGATCTTGATATTTCGGCCGCAGCCCTGGCCGCCGCGGTCTTCTTTGCATTTGTGACTGTCATGATCTCAGCCTGGGTGCCATCCGGCAGGGCGGTGAGGATATCCGCGATAGATGCGATAAGACTGTCTAAAGATATCAGGGTAAAATCCGGGAAAATGAAATCATCATTGATCACCCGAAAATTATTTGGACTTGAAGGGATCCTGGCTGGAAAATATTTTAAGAGGAGCAAAAAAAAATATCGCGCTACTGTTGTGTCCCTGTTTATGAGCACAGTGCTTTTCATTTCGGCGAGCAGTCTGTGCTCTTATCTGACAGACGCGGTTACCGGAGCATTTCAGGATAGCGATTATGATATTGCATATTATTATTCAGGTGTAAGCGGAGGTTATGTGAGTTATGATTATTTAAACTCACTTTACCGGAAATTGATAACTGTTGCTGATTTTTCATCATCAGTTTATGCCGTAGAAAAAACTATCGGGGTAAAAATGCCGGTAGCGCAGTTTACAGATGAATATCTTGAATACTATAATATTACGCCTGATGCCGCTTATATGGCTGGTACGGACAATGTGGCGAATACAGCGGATATAGATGATATAGCCGGTGCAGCAGAACACGAGATATTTATCCGCGTTTTTGGGATAGGAGATGATTTATATGAGCAGTATTTGCTGCTAAACGGATTTGATACGGACATATATTTAGATATTGCTGATGCCAGAGGCCTGGGGCAGGCGCTTTTAAGCAGGTTTGACGCTTCACTGCAAAGATTTGTCAAGATACCTTTGCTGAAGGAGAAAACGGCTGAAATAAGTTTTGCGGCGGTTGATCGTGAGAGACGTGAATTACTGCCCGAAAGCGAAAGCCAATACATAGTTCAGAGCAATGAAAATTCAGATTATATTAAGATCATACCCTTGAAGTTTGATGTTATGGAAGTAGATACAAGACTTGCTGAAGGGCTGAACACTTCTGAGAAATATGGTATAAAAATCATGTATCCAATGAGTTATTTCCTTTCAAAAATGAATACAAAGACATGTACCTTTTACTTTCGCGCAGACAACCCTCAAAAAGCATTTGAGCAGCTGGAAGAGTATCTTATGGCAAATGGACTATACAAAGATGAATACTCACTGATTAATACATATGAAATGAACAAGACAGACAGAAATATGGTTACTGTTATTAAGGTGTTCTCTTATGGATTCATTATTCTGATATCGCTGATTGCGCTTGCCAATGTATTCAACACAATATCGACCAACGTAATGCTGCGCAGGAGAGAATTTGCCATGCTGAGATCGGTGGGTATGACTGAGAGGGGATTCAGGCGGATGATGAATTATGAATGCATACTGTATGGGGTTAAATCCCTGATTTGGGGCATACCGGCTGCGTTTCTTGTTACATGGCTGATTTTCAGAAGTATTTCGCGAGCATTCGAGACCGGTTTTTACCTGCCGTGGAGTTCTGTGGTGATTGCTGTGGGCAGTGTTTTTGCCGTAGTATTTTCAACGATGATGTATTCGATGAGGATCATAAGCAGGGATAATGTGATCGATTCACTTAGAATTGACACGGAATAATATTTACTGTAAAATTATGCCTTATAAAACTCACATGAGGGAAAACATGCTTAATTTCGAAAGCGATTATCTGGAGGGCGCTCATGAGAAGATTCTCAGACGCCTTATTGAAACAAATATGGAGAAGCTGCCGGGATATTGCACCGACAAGTACTGTGAATCGGCTAAGGTGAAAATCAGGGAGCTTTGCAGGTGCCCTGAAGCTGACATCTATTTTCTGGCCGGGGGCACACAGACAAACAGGACTGTTATAGATGCGTCACTAAGGCCGTATGAAGGGGTTATAGCTGCTCCAACAGGGCACATCAGCACACATGAAGCCGGTGCGATTGAAGATACAGGCCATAAAGTTTTGGAAATTGAGAGCAATGATGGCAAAATCGAAGCTGTTTCGCTCATAAAATACCTGAAAGATTTCCATGATGATGTTAACCATGAACATATGGTCTACCCGGGCATGGTATACATATCGCACCCAACAGAATATGGGACGCTTTATTCAAAGGATGAGTTAAGGCGGCTTTCATCGGTATGCGCGGAGTATTCCATACCTTTGTACCTCGACGGGGCCAGGCTGGGATATGGACTGATGAGTGAAGGAACAGATGTTGCGCTTCCGGATATAGCGGAATATTGTGATGTCTTTTATATTGGAGGGACCAAGGTTGGAGCCCTGTGCGGTGAAGCTGTAGTTTTTACAAAAGAGAACACCCCTCGGCATTTTTACACAATAATCAAGCAAAACGGCGCGCTTATGGCAAAAGGAAGACTTGTTGGAATACAGTTTGATGCTTTGTTTTCAGATGGACTGTACTTTGCAATCAGCCGGAATGCAATAGAAATGGCAAATATACTGAAAAATATTTTACGGGAAAAAGGCTTCAGATTTTACAACGATTCGCCGACTAACCAAATCTTTATTGTACTTGAAAATGAAAAAATGAAGCGATTACAGGCTGATATTGGTTTCAGCTTCTGGGAAAAAGCAGGAGAAGACCATACTGTGGTACGGCTGGCGACCAGTTGGGCAACTTCAATCGACGATATAAGGGCTTTGGCAGATTTGCTGCGGTAAATTAAGGTATCAGAAATAGTGCCACTTGATAAGTTCTCCAGAATCCAGAATCGGTGCCCTCGATTGGTTTACTTAGAGTTGACAAGGGATAAACTCTGCTGTAGTATTATTCCTTATAAAATGCTGCCTGTAAATACAGCTTGTATTAAAAGAGAAAATTTATTATTATTCGAACAAGGAGCTGTTGTCATTGTCAAAAGGACTTTTTGGACCATTCGGAGGCCAGTATATACCCGAGACTCTCATGAATGCTGTGATCGAGCTCGAGGAGGCGTACCTGCGCCTGAAGGATGATCCGGAGTTCGTCTCTGCGCTGGAGAAGCTGCTTGCGGAATATGCAGGCAGGCCTTCTCTTCTATATTATGCTGAAAAGATGGCAAAAGACCTGGGAGGTGCAAAAATCTATCTGAAGAGAGAAGATTTAAATCATACCGGCTCCCATAAAATCAATAATGTTCTGGGACAGGCGCTCCTGGCAAAACATATGGGGAAGAAAAGGCTGATAGCAGAGACCGGCGCAGGCCAGCACGGGGTTGCAGTGGCCACTGCAGCAGCGTATATGGATATGGAATGCGAGATATTCATGGGCGAGGAGGACACTGTCAGGCAGGCTCTTAATGTATACAGAATGGAGCTTTTAGGAGCAAGGGTAAATAGTGTGACTAGTGGCACCCGGACTCTTAAGGATGCGGTAAATGCGACTTTGGTTGAATGGACGAAGAGAGTGGTAGACACACATTATGTACTTGGATCAGTTATGGGACCGCATCCATTCCCGACCATAGTCAGGGATTTTCAGAGTATAATCGGCAAAGAGGCTAAAAAACAGATACTTGAGAAAGAGGGAAGGCTTCCTGATGTTGTGATGGCCTGTGTTGGAGGAGGCAGCAACGCAATGGGCCTGTTTTATGATTTTATAAAGGATAAAAGTGTCAGGCTTATAGGCTGTGAGGCCGCAGGGCAGGGCATCGATACAGATAAGAATGCTGCGACGATGGCAAATGGTACGGTGGGTATATTTCACGGCATGAAATCATATTTCTGCCAGGACAGGAGCGGCCAGATAGCACCTGTTTATTCTATTTCCGCCGGATTGGATTATCCGGGGATCGGGCCTGAACACTCATGGCTGAGGGATACCGGCAGGGCTGAGTATGTGCCTGTTACAGACAGTGAAGCGGTTGAGGCATTCGAATATTTGTCGCGTATTGAAGGGATCATTCCGGCAATCGAGAGCGCGCATGCAGTGGCGCATGCAATGAAAACAGCTCCCGAAATGAGCCGCGAAGAGATCATAATCATCAACCTTTCAGGCAGGGGGGATAAGGATGTTGCGGCAATAGCGCGTTATAAGGGGGTCGACATCCATGAGTAAAATCAGGGATGCATTTAGTAATAACAAAAAAGCTTTTATCCCGTTTATAACAGCCGGAGACCCGGATATGGATACAACTTCTGAACTGGTTATCCGTATGGCAGAGGCAGGCGCTGATATTATTGAAATCGGCATCCCTTTTTCAGACCCGGTTTCGGAGGGGCCGGCCATACAAAAGGCAGATATACGGGCCCTTGCAGGTGGAGCTTCTGTGGACGCCATATTCCGTATGGTTGGAAAAGTCCGCAAGTCATGCGATGTCCCACTGGCTTTGATGACTTATATGAATCCGGTATTTGTGTATGGAAGTGCTTCCTTCATTAATAATTGCGGCAAAGCGGGAGTTAACGCAGTTATCGTACCCGATCTGCCTTACGAAGAGAAAGGCGAGTTGCTGCCGTTTTGTCTTGGCAATAATGTTGATCTTATCTCGATGATAGCCCCTACTTCCAGTCAAAGGATACGCATGATAGCCAGAGAAGCCATGGGATTCCTGTATTGTGTGTCCTCGATGGGAGTGACGGGAGTAAGGAGTGAGATAGGCGGAACAGTAAGCGAAATGGTGAGGACTGCCAGAGAAGTTTCAAATATCCCCTGTTCTGTGGGCTTTGGAATTTCGACACCGGAGCAGGCAGCGGTTATAGGCTCATTCGCTGACGGGATCATTGTGGGGAGCGCCATAGTCGGGATAATTGAGCGTTACGGAAGAGACTGCGTGCCGCACGTGGCAGATTATGTGCGGATGATGAAAAAGGCAATCAGCTTTCCATGAAAACTTTTTTACAGGCTTCAAGATAACCATAACCGTAGAGATTATCAGGCTGCAGATAACTTGTTTCAGTCCATTCATTCCAGCTGTTGATTACAATCAGTGGCGGCTGCCCGGGATGGGCATCGGCATAATCCCTGGCTTTTTCAAAGGCTTTCTGCACATTCTCAGGCGTATTTTTTCGGACAATGCCGGGGCAAAAAGTCTGATAACGCGGATTTTTGTCCCATCCCAGCGAAACATGGGCGAAATACGGGAAATCATATTCATTGTCAACTTCAGCCCAGATTTTTTCCAGGTCATCTATGATATCAGGATAATCCCTGTCGATGTTTGTCAGGGAGCAGAACTGATAATGTGTGGCACTCTCAAAGCCCAGAGCTTTGAGGATATCGTTGGCTGAACCTTTAGAATCTGCGTTCGGGTCGACTTTGAGAATAACCTGTTTCATATTTTTCTG
>JAQUNY010000016.1 GCA_028717405.1 Eubacteriales bacterium | reverse complement strand
AGATGGCATCGATATTTATTGTTCGGTAGTAACACGGATCGAGCTGTTCGCAGGTATGCACCATTACGAAGAAGATATGGTAAAATCATTGCTGCGGATGTTTCAGGAAGTGGCTGTTGATATATCAATTGCAGATTCAGCCGGCAGGTATATGAACTTATTTATGAAAAGCCATTCTTTGTCACCGGCAGACGCGATCCTTGCCGCAACTGCCAAACGCTTTAATGCCACATTATTCACATTGAATACAAAGCATTTTCCCATGGCAGACATTGAAGTCAGGCAGCCTTACTGAATTGATCACCTGCATACATCAGCCTGCTTAAAACTGCTGCCCGTAAGAAATATATGCAATATGCCTATTGCAGCAAATCGTTTCCGCTTTGGTTGTTTCTACACCGTGTCAGTGATATTATATGTATAGGCTGAGCAATGGCGCTCCGGTTCCTTACCGGACGCCATTTTTCTTTGGCGAAATCAATGTTCAACAGGGGTGAAATCTGATGGCGATACAAATAAAAATAAGCACCGGCCTGGCGGGTCTTGACAATATCATTGACAGCCTAAGGCCTGGTGACAACGTGGTGTGGCAGACAGATTCACTGGACGACTACAGAAGGATGGCTGAGCCTTTCTTCAGGCAGGCAAGGCTGGAAAACAGAAAAATGGTATATGTGTGTTTTGGCAGCCGTGAGCCCGTTTTTGAAGGTGCGCCGGATATTATTACCTATCAGATCGATCCGGGGAAAGGTTTTGAAAGCTTTGCCTCTGAAGTACACAATATGGCGATAGCTGAAGGCAGAAAAACGTTTTATGTTTTTGATGTCTTAAGCGACCTGCTGAAGTATTGGTATGCAGATTCCATGATAGGCAATTTCTTTAAAGTCACCTGCCCGCTGCTTTATGAGTTGGACACGATCGCTTACTTCGCAATACTCAGAAACACTCACACTAATAGCACCATTGCAGGTATTCGCGAAACAACACAATTGCTCCTTGACCTGTACCGTGTAAAGGACAAGACATATATCCATCCTATCAAAGTATGGCAACGTTACTCCGCCACCATGTTTTTTCCACATCTGCTGAATGAAAAAGATGAAAGCGCAGCATGTATTACCGCAAGTTCTGAAGCCGCTGAACTTTTTTCAACAATTCATCCCGGAGAAAGCAGGCCTGACCACTGGAAAACCATATTAAACGATGCCAGGATCGCGTTGGATAACACGAATGCCTTTACACAGGCACAATTACCGCAAACTGCTGAGACAGTAGTCAGGACAGCCCGTCAAATCGAGCCGGCTATCCATGATAGTAATATTTCTGCCCTTAATGAAATAAAGGATCAGCTGATGCATATGATCATAGGCAGTGAATCAAGAATTTACAGCCTGTGTGACAAATATTTTACCCTGAACGACGTCTTATCCATAGCCTCCAGGGTGATAGGCACAGGTCTGATAGGCGGCAAGAGCGTGGGCATGCTGCTTGCCGGCAAGATCCTCGAGGCAGAGGGAAACGGCAGGTTTGCCCCGCTGATGGAGCAGCATGATTCTTTCTATCTGGGCACCGACATCTTTTATTCCTATATTGTCGAAAATGGATGGTGGAGGCTCCGAGTCAAGCAGAAAACCAAAGAGGGGTATTATGAGTATGCTCCTGATTTAAGAGAAAACCTTAAGCATGGCCGGTTCCCAAAGGACGTCGAAGAGCAATTCATTCAGATCCTCGGGTATTTCGGCCAATCTCCGATCATCCTGCGTTCAAGCTCACTGCTTGAAGACAATTTTGGAAACGCTTTTGCCGGAAAATACGACAGTATTTTCTGTGCAAACCAGGGTACGCCTGAAGAGCGGTTTGAGGCCTTCGAACAGGCAATCCGCAATATATATGCCAGCACAATGAATGAAGACGCCCTTGAATACAGGATAAACAGGGGCCTGCGCGACCATGATGAACAAATGGCAATACTGATACAGCGCGTATCAGGCGACCACTACGGCGAGTATTTCTTCCCGCATATCGCAGGTGTCGGCTATTCTTCCAACCTTTATGTATGGGATAAAAGCAGCAGTAAGGATGCCGGCATGTTGCGCCTTGTTTTCGGGTTGGGCACAAGGGCTGTGGACCGGACGGTCGGCGATTATGCAAGGATTGTTCGGCTGGATGATCCCCTCCAGTTGCCCCCTGTAAATTATGAAGACCGCAAAAAATACTCCCAGCATATGGTCGATCTGCTGTCATTGAGGGAAAACACGCTGACATGCAGAGACCTGGAGGATGTTATGGCTCTCGATATCAAAACAGATAAAAGCCTGTTTGCCAATCCGGACCACGAAACAGCTGCAAGACTACAGGAACCCGGGGGAAGTTTCCGGGGTTTTGTACCTTACATCCTTGACTTTAAAAAGCTGCTGGGGAGTACACAATTTCCTTCATTCATGAGAGATATGCTGGCGTTGCTGTCATCAGTCTATGAATATCCTGTCGATATAGAATTTACAGCTAATTTTACAAAGGATAGCGCATTCAAGATAAATCTGCTACAGTGCCGCCCCCTGCAGACTAAAGGTCTCGGTAAAGCCATCCGGTTGCCTGAACAAAATGATGATGCTGAATTTTTCTTCATTTCAAAAGGCAATTTTATGGGCGGAAATATCAGACTTCCGATAGATTATGTTGTCTATGTAGATACTGAAGCATATACGGCCCTCGACGAAAGCAGTAAATATTCGGTAGCCAGGCTGATTGGACTGATTAATAAAGAACTTGGCAGCAACAGTACCGATGGCAGCTGCAGTATCAGCTCAGGCAACAAAAAAGACAATATATTACTGGCCGGGCCAGGCAGATGGGGAACAACGACGCCCGCCCTCGGCATACCTGTGCACTTTGCGGAAATATCCAAAATGTCGGTGATTTGTGAAATCGCATCAAAAGAAAAGGGCTTTACACCTGAATTGTCGTACGGAAGCCACTTTTTCCAGGATATTGTTGAGTTTGGCATTTTCTATGCTGCAATTTTTGACGGTGATGCAGGTGTGAAATTCAATCCCCGCTTTGTCACAGACGAGCCGAATATACTGGGCGATTTAATCTGCTTCGGCGGTGATCCGGTTTTGCGAAATACTATACATGTTGTAAAAACAGACAAGCTGGAGCTGTTTTCAGATATAATAACTCAAACTGTAATATGCCAGAGTGTCGATAAATAAATTTACTTGAATATGCAATTCACGTGAATTTGCAAAATACCGTTCAGGTAACTCACCAGGTAATTCTTTTGACAGGTAATTCTTATGTCAGGATAATTCTTATGTTGAATGCGCCGGATATATTCTGTATAATATCCCTGTTATGCACTTATATTTGTCTGCGCAAACCGGAATTTCCTTCTTGAATCCCCCATGCGCAGACAGAAGTTTTACAAATGATTGGAGTGTTACTGATGAATGAGATAAAAGGCGGTGTATCCGCCCCGGAAGGTTTTTTCGCTACAGGAGTATCATGCGGGATCAAAAAAGACGATATGAAAGATCTCGCCATAGTATGCTCTGAGTGCCCTGCAGCCGCCGCGGGCGTTTTTACGACAAACCTGGTGAAAGGTCATTCTCTTCAGGTCACTATGGAGAATATAAGCAACGGTTACGCAACGGCAATAATTATAAACAGCGGATGTGCAAATGCCTGCGTCGGCCCCCGGGGTTATGAGGACGCAAAAAAAATTACCGAGAAGGCAGCCGAGCTTCTGGAATGCACTCCCGGGGAGATCCTTGTCGGATCTACAGGTGTAATAGGCAAGCCGCTTGATATGCCCAGGATACTCAGCGGTATCGATGATGCAATAAGCAATATGGAGCCGGGAGGAGGCCACGATGCAGCTGAAGCGATAATGACCACTGACATGACTGTAAAGGAAATTTCTGTCGAAGCCGAAGTACAGGACACCAAAATCAGGATCGGCGGTATGGCAAAAGGCTCCGGCATGATACATCCGAATATGGCAACTCTGATAGGCGTCATAACAACCGATGTCAACATATCAAAAAGCCTTCTTGCCCAAGCTCTGAAAGACGCTGTGAAAAAAAGCTTTAACCGTATTTCAGTAGATGGAGACACAAGCGTATGCGATATGGTCATAATGTTCGCAAATGGCCAGGCTGACAACTCAGGTCTCATACGAGAAGATTTTGAATATTCAAGGTTTTATGAAGCACTTGAACATGTCTGCATACATCTTGCCAAAGAGGTTGCCGCCGATGGTGAAGGCGCAACCAAGCTGATAGAACTCAATGTAAAGGGCGCTGCAAATGAAGATGATGCCTGCAAGGTTCTGTCAGCTATTGCAAAATCACCGCTGGTAAAAACAGCCATCAACGGTGAGGATGCAAACTGGGGCAGGATAATTACTGCAGCCGGATATTCAGGCGCAGATTTTGATCCTCTGCTGACAGATATATCAATCGGGGACCTTCTTGTATGCAGGAACGGTGTCGCTGTTGATTTTGATGAGAAAGAGGCGAAAGCCCTGCTTGCTTCAGATACTGTATCCATAACCATCAACCTGAAGAAGGGGCTGATAACTGATCGCATGTGGACATGCGACCTTTCCTGTGATTATGTCAACATAAACGGCAGTTACAGGACATAAGGAGATTATCTGCCGGTTTTCCTGCAACCGGAAAATCGGCTTTACAAATAAATTCCCGGATAATTTTTTGGCCTTGACCTGATTTAATATAAGAATTGCATATATACAATGCCAAAATTGCTTAAAAGCCTTGACTCATCTGATGTTTAAGTGTACAATTACTTTGAATTCTAACCAAGGAGGCTTTAAAATGAACAAAACAGATTTGATTGCTTCAATCGCTGCAAAGTCAGGTTTGAACAAGAAAAGCGCGACCGCTGCTCTGGACGCATTCGTAGAATCAGTTGAAACCGCTTTGAAAGGCGGCGAGAAGGTAGTTCTCGTAGGTTTTGGCACCTTTGAGGTCAGAAAAAGGGCCGCCAGAAAAGGCAGAAACCCTCAGACAAAGAAGGAAATCAAGATCCCTGCATCAAAAGCTCCTGTATTCAAGGCAGGTAAAGGTTTGAAGGCTATTGTCAACTGACAGCAGGCTATAACTTAATTATTCTCACATAAATATAAAACCCTGAATTATACAGGGTTTTATATTTTTTTTTGCTTATTAACTGATTCACTTATTTACTGATTTTACTTTAAATGTTCAGACAATATTCAGAGTTTTTCCCATTTTTCAGAGATCCCTGCGACTGCCGAATACCCTTTAGCCATGTATATCGCGTCCAGAATAGCCATTCTGACCATTGCTTCACAAACAGGATATATCCTGGGGCAAAGTGACGGGTCACGCCTTGTTATAGGCTGTAAAATCGTATTTTCAAGCTTTGCCATATTAACAGTGGATTGTCTGAGAGAAATCGTGGGGGTGGGCTTCACAGCAACCCTGATCCTTATTTCCTCTCCATTTGAAATCCCGCCCAGGAAGCCTCCTGAATTGTTTGTTTTAAATTTTACTTTCCCGCTCTCCTTGTCATAATATGGTTCATCATTCGATTCTGAGCCTTTCATTACAGCATGCCCAAAACCTGCCCCGAATTCTATCCCTTTTATAGCCCCTATGGACATGATACCATGGGATATTGTTGCACTGAGCTTGTCAAATACAGGTTCTCCCAGCCCTGAAGGCACACCCTTTGCAATAATTTCAACTATCCCCCCGCAGGTGTCGCCTTCGTCTTTAACTTTCATGATATCGTCTATCATGACTCCGGCTGCTTCCAGATCGGGGCAGTTAAGCTCATTTTTCCTGTAATTGGCTTTTGCCAGTTCATATGATACAGGTCCGGCTTTTATTCCGTGCGATTCAACCACAAACCCAATGACGTCTATCCCCATAGTGTCAAGTATTGCCTTCGCTACAGCTCCGCCTGCGACACGGCCCGCCGTCTCGCGGCCTGATGCTCTGCCGGCGCCGACCCAGTCTGCATATTCTCCGTATTTCTTGAAGAAAGTAAATTCAGCATGCCCCGGTCTTACTACATCTTTGTAGTCCCGGTATTGATTTATGTGGATCTCTTCAATGTCGACATTAGGTATGACAAGTCCCACCGGTGCTCCTGTAGTAAGGCTGTCTTCCATGACTCCTGAAAAGATATAAACCCTGTCGGTTTCTTTCCTTGGTGAATCAAGCTTTGACTGCCCCGGCTTTCTTTTGTCCAGCTCCGCCTGTATCATCGCCGGCGTCAGCCTTATCCCGGGCGGTACGCCGTCTGCGATCGCAATCAAACCTCCATAAAGCTCTTTGGGTATGTCTTCTTTTTTATTGAATCCTCCCGAATATGATTCACCACAGGTAGTTACCCTGAATATCCTGCCAAATGTGTTCCCCAGCATTGTTTTAATCTCCTCTTCATAAAATATTTAATCATTAAATCATTCAAAACATCTATAAAAAATGCGGCTAAATAATGGTAAGCTTTCCTCCGCATGCGGTAATCAAATCGCCAAATCCAGGGAATGTGACCGATACCGACTCGGCAGTATCAATAAAACTCTCCCCTTCAGAACAAAGGGCTGCAACTGTAAGAGCCATAACGATCCTGTGGTCTCCATAACCGCTGAGGCTGCTGCCCTTTAACCTGCTTTCCCTGATCAGCAGCCCGTCGGGGAGCTCCCTGACATCCGCGCCCATCTTTCTTAGTTCAATGCACATTGCGCTTATCCTGTCTGTTTCTTTATATCGCGCCTGAGGTACGTTTACAAGCCTTGTCTCCCCTTTTGCGAAGCAGGCGGCCACTGCCATTGCGGGAAGGGCATCCGGTATTGGATTCATATCTATCTCCATCCCCTTCAGTCCTGCCCCTTCTATTGAAACAGATGAAACAGAGTTGTCGTCCTTGTTTATCGTTACCCTGGCGCCCATATCTCTCAGTATTTCGACGACTGCCTTATCTCCCTGGCTGTCGCTCATATCAAGATTAAGAAGTTTGAAATTTCCTCCTGATATAGCTGCCAATACAAGGAAAAAGGCCGCTGACGAAAAATCTCCGGGTATGGAGGTGTCAAACGCTTTAAGTCTTTGCCCTCCCCTGATCGAAAATTCATCGAAGCCTTTGTTGTGTACCTCTATGCCAAGCTTTGAAAGCCAATCAAGAGTCATTCCGACATAAGGCGCTTCGTTGAGTACTTCAACCGTTATCAATGAATCACCTTCTGCAAAAGGAGCGCTTATAAGAAGGGATGAAAGGTACTGTGAAGTTATCGCCCTTATTCCTGTTTTCCCGCCCCTCATCCTGCCTTTTACTATTATGGGCGGGAAACCTTTCCCCGAAGCAGATACCACTTGCGCGCCAAGATCCACACATGATTTTATCAGGGGTTCCTGAGGCCGTCTTCGGACCTGTGCATCTCCGGTAAGTATGGTATATCCTTCATTCAGTGCCGCTACGGAAATGGCAAAAGTAATAGTTGTCCCGGAATTCCCGGTATTGATCACATCATCCGGCGTATGGGGTTTCCCGTTAAATCCCTTTATTTTAACAGCGTCACTGCCGGCCAGTATTTCAGCGCCCATAGCACGGCAAGTGTCAATAGCCGACTGTGTGTCGCTTGAAAATAAAGGATTTCTGACTGTAGAAACGCCCTCAGCAAGCGCCCCGAGGAAAAGAGCCCTTATGGTGTGGGACTTTGAACCGGGAATCTCTATATCGCCCGACATATTTTCTGATTTGGATATTTTATACAGCATATCATTGTCCTGTCTGTTTTACATTTAGAATTAATATAATGCCGCATTTCCGGTAGAGTAAGATATTAACACAGAAATATGCCCATGTCAAAGCCAGGCAGCATAAAGGCCTTGAGCATGGATTATGTTGCATTCCGAAACGCTCTGTTAAGCTTATTTCGTGCTTGCTTAGACTTAACTATGAAATAAATGACAAAATTGTAATCAGACCTGTGGTAAAGAGCAATAATAATAAAACAGAACCAAGGCATCCCTTTTTGCCAGCCGCGGTATTTGCGGAGTTGATTCTTCTGGCTTCGCTATAGGATTCCTTTTCTATCTGTTTGATCTTATCAAGCATCCTTATTGAAGGCTCATGCCCCTTGCCTGCCGCAAACTGCAGCAGTTCTTTCATTTTTTTATGATCTTCTGCGACGCCTTCTCCGTTTTTATAACACATTGCCAGCATGTAGGTTGCATTGAGATGGCCCTGTTCGGCAGCCTTTCCGTACCAATAGGCCGAAGCAGCATAATCCTTGGCTTGGAGTGAATCGTCCTGGTAGCAATTTCCAAGATTATACTGGGCTGAGGCAAAGCCTTTTTCTGCAACTCTAAGATACCATGCTATAGCCTGGTTTATATCTCTTGCGACTCCTTCGCCATTTTCAAGCGCAACCGCAAGGCTGAATTGCGCTTCAGTGTCACCGGCAACTGCTTTTTCATACATTTCATTTATATCGGCCATCTCAGACCTCCGTATTTTGTTTTCCGCAATATATTCGGTCACATTGATTATATCATCAGCTGTAATAAAAAGGAAGATTAATGTGCACTGCTTAATATGCACTGCCAGCAGGTATTGCAGCCGGAGGTTTTGGTCCGTAATATTGGTACAGGCGGCACATTATCATGCCATTGTATAGCTTCCTGTTATGGTCCGCCCTGCGCCCGTATTGCCTTTCGAATCCCATATGCGAAGTCAGTATATGGAACGACCATGTGTCGAAAGTCCTGAACACCTTTGAGATATCGCGATAAAGTGCTTCGGCCTCTCCGGCCTCTCCCATGCGCTCCCCATATGGCGGATTGCATATGATATATCCATATTTAAACCGAGAGCTTATCTCCCTGATATCAAGCTTCTGAAAATGTATATGTTTCTCCACCCCCGCCTGTGCGGCATGATATCTTGCTATACTGACAGCCTGCGCATCTATGTCTGAGCCGTGTATTCTGAGCTCCGGTACGTTTTGTGCTGCTGCGGCTGCCGATGAAACAGCTTCTTCCCTTGCCTGTCTCCATAAACGCGAGGGCAGCTGCGGCCATTCTTCAGATATGAAAGTCCTTTTGATTCCGGGTGCAATATTCAGAGCTATCATGGCAGCCTCGACAGGTATTGTCCCGGAACCACAGAATGGATCATAAAGTACCCTGTCACCCTTCCATCTGCTTAAGTCGATCAGCGCACAAGCAAGTGTTTCCCTTAAAGGCGCCTCTACCGATAGTTTTCTGTAACCTCTTTTATGAAGTCCGGCACCACTTGTGTCTATAGTCAGTACCGCGATGTCGTCAAGAAGCGCGACCTCCAGCTTGTAAAGCGGCCCGTCTTCAGGGAAAATTTCGCGCCTGTATTTCTGCTTAAGCTTTTCAACAACAGCCTTTTTAACAATCGCCTGGCAATCCGGGACACTGTAGAGCTTTGAACGTATGGATTTTCCTTCGACAGGGAAACGGGCGTTTTCCGGCAATATTTCATCCCAAGGCAAAGCTTTTGTCCCCTGAAATAGCTCTTCAAAAGATAATGCTTTAAATTCACCCATTTTGAGCAGTACCCTTTCCGCACATCTCAGCCAGAGGTTTGTCCTGCATATTGCTTCAGGGTTTCCCTTGAAACTGATCCTTCCGTTATCCGTGTGCTGATCAAAATATCCAAGTTTCTTCAATTCTCTTGACACAACGGATTCGACGCCAAAAGCTGCCGTAGCTATAAGATCCAGTTTATTCATATCTTCCTCCGCTCAATAACCGATGATCCTGCTCTCCCAGTATAATAGACATCAGATTTATGCGCAATTTGATTTATCTGTCATTTGATTTATCTGTCACTTGATTTATCTGTCACTTGAGTTATCTGTATGCCACTCCTCCCTCCTTCAATCATGCCTGATATGTTATAATATTTCTCGGGCGGCTATAAAATTGCTGTATACATAAAGGTAAAGATATTATGGTTAGATACATCAGACAGACAGCAGCTCTGGCTGTGATTTTGTTATTTGTTTGTTTCCCGGCGCATTCGTTTTCTCCGGAGGCTCCTGTCGCAACACCGGCAGAAATTTCGGTTTCGGTCAACGGAAAGCACCTTGAATACGCTTATCCGAAAACTACGCCGGCCGGGAGGGTCATAGTCAACTATATGAGCATATGTAATGCTTTTAATGCCTCCTTTGACTGGGATCCCCACGAATATAAGCTGACATACAGAAAAGGCCGTGGAAATGTCAGTATGTTTCTGGACGCCCCCTCTGCCATTTTAAACGATAATCTTATTGCCACCGACCAGGCCATGATTCAATCGGACGGCTCGCTTTATGTACCTCTCAGGTTTCTTGCCGAGAGCTTTGGAGCTCTGGTAGAATGGGAAGGCAAAACAAATACTGTAAACATAACTACCGCTCCGGTGGTGTTTTTTGGCGACTCACTTACCGAAGCCTTTGAACTGCAGTATTTTTTCGCCACATCACCGGTTTCCTTCATCAATCTTGGTTTTAACGGGATTACAACAGCAGGAGCCCTGGAAAAGCTGGATCGCGTCATTGCCTCCCATCCCTCTGAAATATACATCATGCTGGGTACTAATGATATCTGGGGCGGTATAGAAGATGATGTAATCATGTCAAATTATTCCGGTATTCTGGATGTTTTGGGATACGGATGCCCATTTGCAGCAATAACGATACAATCCATATTGCCGATGAGTTCTGAAAGAATGTCTTTCAACCGAAATGTAAGCCTCGAAAAAATTAACAGGCTGAATTCTCTGCTATTGGCGGAAGCTGAAATGCGCAGATATGAATACGCAGATATTGGTGAAAAATTGAGTGATCCGTTTACAGGGGCGTTAAAGCCGGATTATACCACCGACGGCATACACCTTTCCAGAACTGCATATATGAAGTGGTCAGAATTATTGAAGACATTAACAGATGCAGGTTTTCCGGCAAGCGGAGGCGGATTCTGGTAAATTCACATTAAAAAGCTTCAAAGTGCCGGCAGTTTTGAAGATACAAGCTATCAATAACGGCATCAGTCATAACGGCATCAGTCATAACGGCATCAGTCATCAGGCGCAACAAATTGTGTATACTCTTCTCTCAGAAATGTACGGTTAAGCTCTACAAGGCCCTTAAATTCAGGCACTTCTTTTCCCTCGATCAGAAAACGGATTTTTTCAACTCCCGGTATCTCCGTAAGAGTCAGCACTATTTGGCCAAAAACCATATTCAACGCCGATGAGCCTACATTCATACCGGTGTCAAATTCTTCCGACAAATCCACAGTAAGGACCCCTTCCTCAAGCTCCGTGGAAATCACCCTGGTCTCCTGAGGAATAATACCTGTTTCAGCAGTTTTAAGCTCATCCATACACAAATTCACCTTGTCAGAAACAGATGTATCTTCAGATATATCAAAAACTTTTATTTTTTTGACAAGGTATATCGCCTGAGAATCCGGAAAATAGAGTGCTGTTTCCCATTCGGTGATCCGTGGCGAACCCTCTCCCGGCTTATCCTGCGAAGCTGAAGCATCTTCACCGGAGCCGGCTGAAAGATACGATTGCCCATGACTGCCGGAAGCTGCCACAGGTCCCGTCGGGAAAAGTCCGCCCTTAAAATCCTTAAGCCAGGAGCAGGCAGGTAAACCAGCCGACAGGATAAGAGAAAGTACTATTATTATTACCTTAAACAACACAACTCTGTTTTTTTGAAGCATTATCATTCCGGTATTGCGCAATTTACAACACCACCTTTATATGCCATTCATTTTATCAGGAATTGCCGTAATGATTCCCGCTTTTATTTCTTATGAAACGAAAGCTTGTTTTCCGTTCCTTTTAACAATCTCACAATATTGCTGCTGTGCCTGACGACTGCCAGCACTGCTATTACCGCCGCAAAAACCAGGAATAACGGCGGATGGCTGAAAGGCTTAATGGCTGCTGTAAAAGGAAAGAGCAGCGATGCAATGACCGATCCCAGTGAAACATACCTCGTCAAGGCAACTATTATTATGAATATCCCCAGAAGTATCAGCCCTATTCGCCAATCCATCATCATGACGACAGCCAGCGAAGTGAAAATGCCTTTGCCTCCCCTGAAGCCAAAATACAGAGGCCAGTTATGGCCGACGACAGCACATGTCCCCCCTGCCATAAGCCCCGGATTCCCGGCATTTTCAACATTTCCTGTTAAAAGCATCCCTGCGGTGCATGCAATAATGCCTTTAAGCACATCGCCAAGGGCAACTATGATTGCAGCCTTTTTGCCCAATGTCCTCAGCGTGTTCGTAGCGCCTGCATTCCCGCTGCCTTTTTTCCTGATATCGACTCCCATGATTTTCCCAACAATGATCGATGTATTGATACTTCCAAGAAGATATCCCGCCAAACCTGCCAGAATTGTTTTTAAAACAAGCACATTAAGATCAGACATCATTATTCCTCCCTGCTTTTCATCCTCAATGTGAATTTTATAGGAGTCCCCTCAAAGCCGAAACTTTTGCGGAGATGGTTTTCAAGATACCTCATATATGAATAGTGCATCAGTTTTTTATCATTCACAAAAACCACAAAGGAAGGCGGATTTACACCAACCTGTGTCATGTAATAGACCTTGAGCCTTCTCCCCCTGTCGGAAGGCGGCTGCATCATCAGGATCGCTTCTCCGACAACATCATTAAGCATTCCCGTACTGATCCTGAGCCCGGCCTGCCCGTGTACCCTGACTATAAGATCAAAAATATTGCCGGTACGCTGTCCCGTAAGTGCTGAGATAAACAAAACAGGAGCGTATGTCATAAAACTGAGCGTCTCATATACATCTTTACTGTAAGATTCAAGCGTACCCGTTTCTTTTTCAGCCAGATCCCACTTGTTTATCAGTATTACCGACGCCTTTCCCTGTTCATGGGCATATCCGGCTATCTTTGTATCCTGCTCAGCTGGTCCTTCCTCTGCGTCTATCATAACAAGGCATACATCGGCTCTTTCGATTGCAAGCCATGACCTTAATGTACTATAACGCTCGATATTTTCATCGATCCTGCTTCTTCTTCTTATCCCTGCGGTATCAATGAATATATATTTCCTGCCATCCTTTTCCAGCCTGGTATCTACCGCATCCCTTGTAGTCCCGGGGATATCGCTGACTATGAGTCTTTCTTCGCCCAGAAGCCTGTTGATGAGAGATGATTTACCTACATTAGGTCTGCCGACGACAGCCACTTTTATGGCACCTTCATCTTCAGCGCTTTGGTCATCATCAGGGAAATGCCTGAATACTTCATCAAGCAGATCGCCTATCCCCAGCCCATGCGCCGCAGAAATCCCCAATACTTCACCGATCCCAAGGTTATAGAATTCATACAACCCGGGCGGAGGCTCGCCGATATTATCCGTCTTATTTACGGCAAGGACGACAGGCTTACCGCTCTTTCTGAGTATCACAGCCACTTCTTCATCTGCTGCCGTCAGTCCTGTCTTTACATCGGTCATGAAAATTATCACATCGGCAGTCTCTATAGCTATCTCAGCCTGCCTTTTCATCTGCTGCATTATAATGTCGGGGGAATATGGTTCAATCCCTCCAGTGTCGATCATTATAAATTTTTTATTTCGCCATTCGGCTTCCGTATATATGCGGTCCCTGGTCACCCCGGGAGTTTCTTCAACAATCGATATCCTTTTTCCTGCAACATAGTTGAAAAATGCCGATTTCCCGACATTAGGCCTTCCTATGATTGCTACGACCGGTTTAGACAATACTTTTTCCTCCTGCCAGCAGGGCTTCTGCAAAACTCCGCCCATTGTTATCTATTACGTCTATGACTATATCCAGCGCCTCTTCCGCCTGGCAGACAGTCAGGTCATCAAGGAATCTGCCGCAGCCATCCCTCAATATGCATGAACTCACACAGAGCTTTGCCCCAAGCTTCTTACCTTTTAGCTGAGATATCAGGTCGCGGCCTGTAATGAGCCCCGTGACATTTATATTTCTGCCGAAAAAATTATTTTTTATCGGATAAACATTTATTTTCAGGGGCTCCCTGCTGACTTTCTCCAGAAGCTTTGCCATATCTGCGATATATGGAAACGCAGCTTCACCGGTAACCACGCTTTTAATGACGGGTACGGTTCCCCTGCCTGGTGCAACAGAATCAGCTTTGTGCGTCTTTATTCCGAACATACCGGACAGCTTCTTATCTTTATTATATCTGATATAACCTTTTTCATGAAGGTATTCGTGCAACTCTTTTATAAAAGAGGTAAGAAGGCCCACTCCATTCTCTATTTGCGGATAGCCTTCATATTCAAGTTCTTCAGGCAGCCGGCTCCCTGAAAGTACATAAAACTCATCTGCAGCATAAACGATCCTTGATTTTTTTTCTTCAATGTACCTGTCCTGCAATGGCTTCAGCTGACCGAGGACTGCCCTGGCGGAAGAGGCATCATAAGGAATTATTTCAGCAAGGCCTTGCCTGTGATCAGTCAATCCTGCGGGGACTACTGAAATACTTGCCATACCGGGATAATACCGTGATAGTTTCTCTACTGTATCGTTGAGATGAGATCCATCGTTGATCCCGCGACATAAAACTATCTGACAGTTTACTGTTATTCCTCCTTCAACCAGCTTTTCGATATCATGCAGTATGTCGCCCGCCTCAGGGTTACCCAGCATTTTTCTCCTCAGATCGATTTCCGCAGCATGTACGGAGACATTAAGCGGAGACATCCTGTAGCGTATAAGTCTGTCGATCTCATCAGAGCCTGTGTTGGTAAGGGTCACATAATTCCCCTCTGTAAAGGACAGCCTTGGATCGTCATCTTTGATATGCAGGGTTTTGCGCATCCCGGATGGGAGCTGGTCTATAAAGCAGAAGATACACTTGTTATTGCAGGTCCTCATACTGTCCATCATGGGATCTTCAAACAACAGGCCCGGATCTTCATATTCGTCTTTCTCAATTTCAAGATCCAATATTTCGCCATTAGCCCTGATAATCCTTGCAGTAAAATTCCCGGCAGATGTGAGCAGTCTGTAGTCGAAAACATCTCCGATACATTTGCCGTCAATTGACTCGATTATATCACCGGGCTCTATCCCGGCTTCTTCTGCGATACTCCCCTTTACAATGCCGCTGACCATCCTGTATTTGCTGCGGCTCTTCCTTTGCTTCATTTTTCTGTATTTGCCCCATGTTCGCTTTATAGACCCGTTATTTACCTTTTTTTGCCCTGCACATATTCTTTGTGCTCATTGAATATGTCCTTCACATGTCTTTATAGATGCAGCATTTAGGCTCTGCTTTTCCTGAATACAGAAAAAGCGGCATTTCCCGCTGCCGCTTTTCTCCTCGAAAAAAATCTGTGTAACCTTGTACCAGGTTGTCCTGTGATTCTCCGCAAAGCTGTCCTGTATTTATGTACCAGGCCGCCTTTAATTGGATCACAGACCCTTATAATTATTTTGAAGACACTTCAACTACCGATTTACCGTCATAATATCCGCATTCCTTACAAACCCGGTGTGGCAGCTTGAAAGAATGGCACTGCTGGCATCTTACCAGAGCCGGCAATGTCAGTTTCCATTGCGATCTTCTTTTCCCGGTCCTTGCTTTGGACCATTTACTTTTTGGATTAGCCATATCTATACACCTCCTCAGGACACAACAAGTGATATTATACTAACTCACCAGGCTGCTGTCAATAAAAATTTCGAGCACCCGGACTGCCGGATTTCCGGGTTTTGAACGGCTTTGAACGGCTTTGAACACTGCACGCCATCCGGAAGCAAGCAGTATCAGCTTCAGCAATTTATGCAATTCTTTATTTTTTGTCTTGCATATTTTAATTGTTTATTGTTAATAATGTATTATTTTTGTCTTCTTTTGCAATTTTCTTTTATTTATTATGCATAATTTTATATTTTGCTATTGACATCCTGTTTTATATACTGTACTATTTCATTCATAATAACAAAGGCGTTGCGGGTCCATCACCCGTGGCGCCTTTGTCTTTTATCAGGCGTAAGGAATAAACATATTTCGAAGGGAGTGGTTTTTTATGATGGAAACACAGGTGATCCTGGATACAATTTGGGTGATTTTTGCCGCGGCGCTGGTCTTCTTCATGAATCTTGGTTTTGCAGCTGTGGAAAGCGGCCTTGCCCGCCAAAAAAATACGGTGAATATACTTTCCAAAAACTTCATCGTGTTTGCCGTGTCATCCCTTGGCTTCCTCATCCTTGGGTGGGGCCTGATGTTCGGTGACGGGAATGCGTTTGTCGGCCTGAAGGGCCTGTTTATGGCCGGCGGTGCAGACAATTCACCGGCTGTCGGAGACGCCTATCAGGGTGTTTATTCAGCTATATCATGGGCAGGGATACCCTTTTGGGCCAAGTTTTTCTTCCAGCTGGTATTCTGCGGCACTGCCGCAACTATTGTGTCAGGTGCAGTCGCAGAACGCGTGAAATATCTGTCATTCATTATTTTCTCATTTATATTGACTTTGCTTATCTATCCTATAGTAGGGCACTGGATTTGGGGCGGCGGGTTTCTGGCCGAACTTGGCATGCTTGACTTTGCCGGTGGCACCGTAGTCCATTCAGTCGGCGGCTGGGCAGCTCTGGCCGGAGCTGTCATACTTGGGCCAAGGGTGGGCAAATATGCGGCAAACGGCAAAATCACTCCACTACCCGGTCACAGCATGAGCCTTGCGACTATCGGCGCATTTGTGCTTTGGCTGGGCTGGTTCGGTTTTAATCCCGGTTCCACAATGGCCGCTCAGCCGGAAGCTATCTCGCACATACTTATCACCACAAATACCGCCGGCATCATGGCAATACTGACCGCTACAGCTACAGCCTGGCTGATTATCGGCAAGCCGGACCTGGGCATGTCAATCAACGGCCTGCTGGCCGGGCTCGTTGCAATCACTCCCGGATGCGCCTATATAAGTGTTCAAGATTCCCTGATAATCGGCGCTGTGTCTGGTATACTTGTGGTCCTGTCGGTAATGTTCTTTGACCGCCGGAAAATTGATGATCCTGTAGGCGCATTGTCCGTTCATCTTGTCCATGGTGTTCTTGGGACACTCTCAGTCGGTCTTTTCGCACAGGGCGGTATTGCCGGAATCCCATCTCCAAACGGTCTGTTCTATGGAGGTGGCTTCAAACTTCTGGGCAGCCAGGCTGCCGGTGTACTGAGCGTGGCGGTGTTTGTTCTTCCCGCTTCAATATTGGTCTGGCTGGCAATCAAAAAAACAGTGGGCCTCCGCGTTTCCCTGAAGGAGGAGATCATGGGCCTGGACATCGGCGAACACGGCAACCAGGGCTATCCCGATTTTGTCACAGTTGATTATACAGGTGCTACTGAAATTGCTGAAGCAGCATCCGGCATCGGCGCGGGCACTCCCCCTGCAGTTGTCACGGGCAGCGTCCCAGTCAGCGAAGCCATACCTGTCCGGATCATTCCTGCACCGGGTATATCTGTCTCGGCAGTTTCAGACAAATCTGTATCTGATATGAAAATCAAATTTACAAAAGTCGAGGTAATAACAAAACAGAACAAATTTGAAGCGCTAAAAACCGCAATGGACAAAATCGGCATAACAGGCATGACGGTAACAAACGTTTTGGGTTACGGAGCGCAGGGAGGCCATCTCGAATATTACCGCGGCGTTGAGTATGAGACACACCTGCTTCCGAAAATCAAGGTTGAAATAGTCGTCAGCAAGGTCCCGGTCAGGTCTGTTATCGAAACTGCCAAAAAGGTTCTCTATACCGGAAACATCGGCGACGGGAAAATATTTGTTTACAATGTTGAGAATGTTATTAAGGTCCGTACCGGCGAAGAAGGGTATGACGCCCTTCAGGATGTTGAATGACAGCCGCATAAGCTATTAAACAGGCTGGATTTTCTCCGTGTCCCCTGACAATGGGCGGGAAATAACAAAAAATGAATATCCCTCAGGCCATATTGATATTACAATTTATATGGAATACTATCTTTTCTTTTGCAGCAAAATGAGTGAAAAAGAGCCCCCGACCTCACTTGAATAGCAGGTTGTGGGCTTTTCATTTTTGTCAAAAAGTTGTAGCGAAAATTACCTTTTTTTTGTGTTCTCCAAAATTTTTTTAATATCTACCAGAGCCCTATTTTTTAAACTAAAATCAATGCCAAACTCTTCGCCGATGTCCTTGAGGACTTGGTTATAGAAATTGAACAGATAGCAGTTCTCCTGATTCAAACT
>JAQUNY010000015.1 GCA_028717405.1 Eubacteriales bacterium | reverse complement strand
TCTGCGGCAGCTTTTAAAGCTTCATCGCTGATTATCACCCGATGGTATTTTTCATAATATTTCCTGATGCCTTTCAATATCCTGACAGTTTCATCTACCGAAGGCTCGTCGATTATTACCGGTCTGAGTCTTCTTTCAAGAGCCGCATCTTTTTCGATATGTTTTCTGTATTCATTGAGGGTCGTGGTGCCGACTACCTGGATCTCTCCTCTGGAAAGGGCAGGCTTCAATATATTTGCAGCGTTCATCGCCCCTTCAGCTTCACCGGCTCCCATAATATTGTGAATCTCATCTATTACCAGGATTATATTGCCAAGAGCTTTTGCTTCCTCTATTATCCCCTTCATCCTGCTTTCAAACTGCCCTCGGAACTGTGTGCCGGCAATTATGCCTGTCATATCCAGAAGATACAACTCCATGCCTGTCAGCTTTGCAGGGACATCACCCGATGCAATTTTTATGGCAAGGCCTTCAGCGACTGCAGTTTTGCCAACGCCCGGTTCTCCGATGAGTACCGGGTTATTTTTCAATCTTCTGTTAAGTATCTGTATAACTGAGGAAATTTCAGCAGTACGTCCTATCACCTCGTCGATTCTGCCCTCTTTGGCTCTGTCGGTAAGGTTTATGCCGAAAGCGTCCAGGTACTTTTTCTTTCTGACAGTTTTTTTCTCCTGTGTCCTGGTCCTGACATCAGATTTTCCTGTGTTTTCCGGGTCTTTCTGCTTTGACGGATCCGTGCTGCTGTGAATTTTTTCTTCACCGGGTGCTCCGATTTCTCCGGCAGATTCCTCCGGCCTGCCCTGTCCGCGTAAAAACCTGTTCATAAGAGCTGCATAAGGATTGCCGTCGATACCCGGCAGGGCTGCATGGCCTTCGCCGCCTTCGCCTCCGGGCACCGAGTTCTCAAGGCCTTCAAATACTTCTTCCATCTGTCCGCCGAGTGAATCCAGATCTTCGTCAGTCATTCCTGCCTGTTCTATCATATCAGTTACAGGCTGTATCCTTCGTTCATGTGCACATCTCAGGCAAAGACCTTCCTGTGACTGTTTCCCGTCTGTTATTTTTGTTATGAAGACCACTGCCGGTCTTTTTTTGCAAATCGTGCATTTTATCATGTATCGGTAATCCCTCAGGTATAATGGCTGCGCTCCCGTACGTACAGTTTATTACATACTCAACACCTCATGGCAGCGCAACATATCTTCAATATATTAATACCCGGCTCTTCCAATGTTATTCATCTGTCCGGTCATTTTTAATTATATCATATGTTGCAGAGCAGTTTTCATTCAGAGCGGTCTTTGCGGCGGGGCAGATCAGTTTTCTCAGGTATCTCCCGGTATAAGACTCATTTATACCCATCACCTCTTCAGGACTCCCCTGAGCTATAACGTAACCTCCTTTATCACCGCCTCCAGGCCCAAGGTCGATAATATGGTCAGCAGTTTTAATAACATCAAGATTGTGTTCTATGACAATTACTGTATTCCCTGCCCCCACCAGCCTGTCCAGTATCTCCGTCAGTCTGTGGACATCAGCCGCATGCAGTCCCGTGGTTGGTTCATCAAGTATATACATTGTCTTCCCGGTCTCTCTCTTTGACAGCTCAGTCGCCAGTTTGACCCTTTGCGCTTCTCCTCCCGACAGCGTAGTCGAAGGCTGCCCCAGTCTTATATAACCTAATCCGACATCAAATAGTGTCTGCAGTTTTCTTGCTATCCTCGGTATATCAGCGAATATCTCAAGGGCCTTCTCAACCGTCAGGTCCAGCAGTTCTGCTATACTGAGTCCTTTATACCTTACCTCAAGGGTTTCCCTGTTATATCTTTTCCCCTTGCATACTTCACAGGGCACATATACATCAGGCAGAAAATGCATTTCGATCTTTATTATTCCGTCTCCCTTGCAGGCTTCGCACCTTCCTCCTCTGATATTGAAACTGAATCTGCCTGCCTTGTATCCCCTTGTCCTTGCCTCAGGAGTGGCTGCATATGTCTCTCTTATCAGGTCAAAGACTCCCGTATATGTGGCCGGATTGGACCTGGGGGTCCGGCCTATGGGTGACTGGTCTATGTCAATGACCTTGTCCAGATTTTCTAATCCTGTTACTGCATCGTGCAACCCCGGTTTCATCCTGGCTCTGTTCAGCTCGACAGCCAGCTTCTTATACAATACTTCGTTTATAAGAGAGCTCTTGCCCGATCCCGAAACTCCTGTAACACATACCATAACGCCGAGAGGTATTGTCAGGCTGATGTTTTTCAGGTTGTTTTCCCTTGCCCCTTTGATACAGACAAATCTTCCATCAGGTGAACGCCTCGATGCAGGGATTTCTATCTTCATTTTTCCGCTCAGATATTGTCCGGTCAGTGATTTTTCGTTTTTCATGATGTCGCCGGGAGTTCCTTCGGCAACGACATACCCTCCGTGGACCCCCGCCCCGGGCCCCATGTCGATGATGTGGTCAGCCGAGCATATGGTCTCCTCATCATGTTCTACGACGATCAGCGTATTTCCCAGGTCCCTGAGTCTCATAAGTGTCTCGAGCAGTCTTCTGTTGTCTTTCTGATGAAGCCCGATACTTGGCTCATCCAGGATATATATAACTCCCGTAAGCCCTGATCCTATCTGAGTCGCCAGCCTTATCCTCTGGGCTTCGCCTCCTGAAAGGGTGCCGGCTGTCCTGGAAAGTGTCAGATAGTCAAGTCCCACGTCATTTAAAAAACCTATTCGTGCGTTGATCTCCTTCAGGATGCGCGCCGCCACAGTTATTTGTCTTTCTGTCAGCTTCAGGCCGCTGATAAACTCTCTGGTTTCACATACCGGCATAGAGGAAAGCTCATGAATGTTTTTATCTCCGATGGTCACAGCCAGGCTTTCTTTTTTCAGCCTGGCCCCGCCGCACGCCGGACAGGCGCTGTTGTTCATGAAGGACTCATAATATTTTTTCATGCCTTCCGATTTGGTCTGCCTGTACCTTCTTTCTGAACTCCTGATAACGCCTTCAAATGATGACGTAAAGCTTCCGCTGCTGTCGTCTCTCTCATATCTGATATTGAATTTTTCTTTGCCGCTTCCATAAAGGATAATACCCATTATTTCTGACGGCAGCCTGGATACAGGTGTATCAAGGCGGAATCCATAATGTTCGGACAGGGCTTTCAGAAAGATCCATGAATATGAGTCATGGTTGCTCATGCTCCATCCGGCGATAGCGATAGCCCCTTCAGCAAGGGATTTGGTCCTGTCCGGGATCACAAGATCCGGATCGATCTTTAGAAGCGTTCCCAGTCCGCTGCAGGTCTCGCATGCCCCATACGGGTTGTTGAATGAAAACATCCTCGGAGCCAGTTCTTCTATGCTGGTACCGCAATCGGGGCAGGCAAGGTTCTGGCTGTACGTGTGTTCCTTACCGTCTTCAGTCACTGCAATAGCAAGTCCCCCGCTGATTTTAAGGATGGTCTCAAGCGAATCCGCCAGCCTTTTACCTATACCTTCACGGATAATGATCCTGTCAACAATTATTTCTATTGTATGCTTTTTGTTTTTATCAAGCTTTATTTCATCGTTAATGTCGTGCTGGTCACCATCGATCCTTATACGGACAAAACCATTTTTTCTGATATTATCAAGCAGCTTCTGGTATTCACCTTTTCTACCCCTGACCACGGGTGCAAGAAGCTGCAGTCGCGTGCCTTCGGGATTTTCCATTATCCTGTCTGCCATCTGGTCTACAGTCTGGCTTGTGATCTCGCGTCCGCAGCTGCTGCAATGAGGCACTCCGGCCCTTGCATACAGGAGTCTGAGATAATCGTGTATTTCGGTAACTGTCCCGACTGTTGAACGAGGATTCCGGCTTGTAGTTTTCTGGTCTATGGAAATTGCAGGCGAAAGCCCTTCGATGTAATCAACATCGGGCTTCTCCATCTGCCCGAGAAACTGTCTTGCATAAGAGGAAAGAGATTCCATATACCTTCTCTGCCCCTCGGCATATATAGTGTCAAAAGCAAGTGACGATTTGCCTGATCCGCTCAGCCCGGTAATTACTATAAACCTGTTTCTCGGTATTTTAACATCTATATCTTTTAAATTATGCTCTCTCGCGCCTTTTACGAAAATATGATCTGTCGCCATCTTGTGCCACTTACAGGATTTTGTCCTCTTCCTGCCCGTCCCTTTCCTTTTTCAGTTCTGATATCATGTCTCTTAATGCCGCGGCTTTTTCAAATTCGTATGCCGCTGCTGCTTTTTTCATTTCGGATAAAAGCCTTTTTATCATGTCTCCAAGATCCTCCCGGAGCATGTATCCAGTCCTTTTTTCAGCAATGCGGTCCCGTTTTCCGCTGTTTAGCTTATCCAGCCTGATATCTTCCGCCTTTGTTGCTTCAATAACGTCCCTGACTGCTTTATGGATGCTTGAGGGGGTAATGTTATTTTCCCTGTTATATGCAGTCTGTATTGCTCTTCTTCTGCCGGTCTCATCAACAGCTCTTTTCATGGATCCGGTCATTCTATCCGCATACATTATAACTCTGCCTTCAATGTTCCTTGCCGTCCGTCCGATCGTCTGAATAAGTGAGCGTTCCGATCTCAGAAATCCCTCCTTGTCTGCATCCATGATCGCAACAAGAGCAACCTCAGGCAGGTCAAGCCCTTCCCTCAGCAGGTTGATACCGACCAGCACATCAAATTCACCAAGCCTCAGATCCCTCAGTATTTCAGTCCTCTCAAGTGTCTCAATATCGGAATGAAGGTATCTTACCCGGAAGCCAAGATCGTTTAAATATGCAGTAAGGTCTTCAGCCATTTTTTTAGTCAGTGTGGTAACAAGAGCCCTGTTACCCCTGTCAATGACTTTGCGCAGTTCGCCCGTCAGGTCGTCCACCTGACCTGAAGACGGTTTGATTTCGATAACAGGATCTGCAAGGCCTGTTGGTCTTATCACCTGTTCAATTATTGCTGATGATTTTTCTGTTTCATAGTCTCCGGGAGTTGCACTCACATATATGGCCTGCCTGACCCTGTCTTCAAATTCGCTGAATTCCAGCGGCCGGTTGTCATAAGCCGAAGGCAGCCTGAAACCGTATTCCACAAGGTTTTGTTTTCTGGATCTGTCTCCGCTGTACATTGCTCCGATTTGTGGGACGGTAACATGTGATTCGTCGACGACAAGCAGAAAATCCTCCGGAAAATAGTCGATGAGTGTAAATGGCGGGCTGCCGGGGTCTCTTCCGCTGATATGCCTCGAGTAGTTTTCTATGCCCTGACAGAAACCGATTTCGCGAAGCATTTCAAGATCATAAAGTGTTCTTTGTTCAAGCCTTTGTGCTTCAAGCAGCTTCCCTGCCTCACGCAGCCCCTTTAATCTTTCTTCCAGCTCTGTTTCAATCGTATGTACGGCTTTTTCCATTTTTTCAGGTGTTGTGACGTAGTGGGAGGCAGGAAATACAGCCACATGTGAACGTGCTCCGGTCGCCCGTCCCGTCAGCGGATCGATCTCTGAGATCTTTTCTATCTCGTTGCCATAGAACTCTATTCTTAAGGCTCTTTCTGATGAATCTGAGGGGAATATTTCAAGCACATCACCCCTGACTCTGAATTTGCCTCTTTTGAATTCGATTTCATTCCTGTCATACTGAATATCAACAAGCTTTCTGATTATCTTATCTCTGTCAGCTTCCATCCCCGGTCTCAGCGAAACGGTGAGATCCTCATAGTCTGCAGGATCTCCGAGTCCATATATGCATGAAACACTTGCAACTACTATTACATCCCTTCTCTCCAGAAGGGAGGCTGTCGCTGAATGCCTCAGCTTATCTATTTCATCGTTGATTGATGAATCCTTTTCGATATATGTGTCTGTCGATGGGATGTACGCCTCTGGCTGATAATAGTCATAATAACTGACAAAATACTCGACGGCATTATCAGGGAAAAATTCCCTGAATTCACTGCAAAGCTGGGCTGCCAGGGTCTTATTGTGAGCTATGACCAGTGTCGGCTTGCGTACCTTTTCAATTACGTTTGCTATGGTGAATGTCTTGCCTGAGCCTGTTACTCCGAGGAGTGTCTGATGCTTCATTCCCATATTGAGGCCTCTGGTCAGTTTTTCTATTGCCTGGGGCTGATCTCCATAGGGTTTGAAATCAGATACAAGCTTAAATTCCGGCATCTTTTTGCCTCCGCAACCGGATTGCCCTGCCAATTTCAGCATAATATCCTGTCCTGTCATCCAGGGAATGGTGTTTTGCGGCGGCATCGGGTGAAAACATCGCCTTTGCGATGCTGACGCCGGCCTCTGATTCATGTCCTATCAGGGCATATGTCGACTCCTTCAGATTAGCAAACATATCATTTCTGAGCGCTTCACATATGAATTTCTGCCTTGGGGAGTTTATGTCTTCTCCGCTGATCTGCATGAGGTCATGGATGACACACAGTCTCCTCACACGTTCAAGCTGCTCCGGGGTATTGCGTGAAGGCATGTATGTCACAGCATTGAAGCCCACTTTTTTAATGACCCTGAAAAGCAGCTCAAGGTAATCGTCTTCAAATTTTTCGGCCTTTTTGTCGCCTGTCACTGAATCTGTGACATCTCCCAGATATGCATATGCCGATATGGCTCCCGTTTCGCGGGCGAAGCGCACTGCCTCTGAAACATCAGGGCACTCGGCATCCGCATCGATATAAAACATGGCTGTCATCCTGCTTTTCAGAGCTCCAAGCAGGTCATATTCATAGAAGGGATTATCCCTGTCACTAAGATATGCCCTTGCCTTTGGGACAATTTCGATACCGAGTGAGTCGGATAAATATGCTGCAAGAGCCGGCCCCTTTCCGAATTTTTCTGTCAGCCTGACAGACAGGGCATATAGGAGATGCCTTTCAGTAATGCTGCCATTCTCCCTGTGCATTGATAACGGTACTATGTCTTTATCAAAGTCCAATGCAATCCCGGCGTTTTTCACAATTCCATTGATCCTGGATGTCATCAGCCTGTTGCGCCTGTTCCTCTCGCTTCTGTATGGGCGGATAAAATTTTCGACATCATCGATTTTGATATGGGGGATCCCATGGAAAGCCATATAGGCCACGGATTTCTGGTCAGGATTGTTTATTCTCCTCCCTCTCAGCTCAGTGGCATCCATTTTTACTCTGCACTCCATGCCTGCGGTTGTGGCGATCCCCATTATCGCTCCGGCCTCTGTGAATTCCCTGACTCCCCCAACCGAGTCGTGGTCCATTATCCCCGCGGTACTGAGTCCTGCATTATATGCCATCCATACTGCCTTTGATGGTGAATAGGGTGAAAACGAATATTTAGTGTGTATGTGGTTATTGACATCGCTGCCCCCGGGCACCTTTTTCATGCGTCCTTCTCTTATTTCCCGCACGATATTTTCAAGGTTCGAAAGCCTTGAAACCAGCTCAGGTGCATTCAGGTTTTCGACAAGCTGTGACTGATATTCTTCTATCATTCCGTTTGTACTGTTATTCATTTGGCGGGACACTTCCTTCAAATATTCCGATTTCCATCTGATATTTTCTTATTTCTCCTGGCTTGATGAATTCCAGAGCTCCGCTTTTACGGGCTTTGCTCCTGCCTTCAGGCAGCCATGTGGCCGGCTCAAGTCCTACAACATAGTCCCCTTCTCCCATCTGTTTCCACTCGATAAGATATGGAAGCTGTTTTTTGAAAAACTTCAGCACAGCCCCAAATCCGCCGTTTCCGATACGGCTGTTGTAAAGGACTGCCTTCACGCTTCCGTCCTGTGCCTCATTATATTCATGATAGAAGCATTGCTCGGCATATCCATGTATGGGATCAGAAAATTCGGCAAATTCCCTTATGCCCTTTTCCGCCTCCGGATCCCTCGGCCTCGCTCTGTCTCCCGGTATGATCAGCCTCGTCCCGGCATCGATAAGGGGAAATCCGAAATTATAATGATACAGGAGCATGAAAGGCTGTTCATCATAACCGCAGTTTTCGATCGTGTCGTCTATCCTGATATTATTTTCACCGAGTCTGGCAGTGATTTCCCTTGTAAGAACGAGGTGTTCGGCAAAAACCATGCTCTCTCTCATCCTGCCTCGCACCTTCATAATAAACTCGTCGCCCTGCCATTCGTTTGTTATACTTACGTCTTCAGCAGGAGTATTCCCTATCCTCCCGTGCAGCCCGAGCTCCCTGCCTTCGTCAGTGCAGGCAGCTCCCATATAAGTCAGGCCGCAGGTGGTCAGCAGTCCTGCATAGAATCCCCTGAGAAAACTAATGCCCTCAGGCTCAAAATATTCAGGACCTGTTACTCCGGTTTTGGAAACAAAGCCAAACGGCAATCCTCTGTATTCTGCCCAGGAAATATCCATACACCTGCCGGGTAATACAGTGAATGATAAGCCGGTGCCGGTCTTTATGTCGACTGCCGTGACTCCGTCAGCCCTTCCCGATGAGAGCCTGGAAGGCCTTGCCCCTGCTATTTGGGATATATCTCCCACCCGCTTCATCAGTTCTTTCTTCGAAAATTCTCTTCCATATAATACAGCCATTGTGTACCTCCGCCTCCGTTTTAATTATTGATCTCGTCAAGAGTAACCTGCTCCGTTTTGTCGGCAGAATCACATTTTTTGAGATAACTGCCGGTCGCCGGCAGGCTTTTAGTCCTGTAATATGCAGGCTCAGCGATCTTCATTTCATCAGGCCTCTTTACAGAGGACAGCAGGCTCTTCTTCTTTGCCGTCATGACCTGTACTCCCTGCGAACTTCTTGTTGCCTTGGGATTTATACTTCCTGTGTTAAAAATGAGGACCTTATTGATGCTGCTTACCGCTGCCAGTTCAACATCCTCTCTAAGGTAAAAAATCCCGGCAAGCGCGGATTTTCCATAATACGCGTTTGCAAGTTTTTTCCTGTTTGTCTTGGTTTCATATCCCGACATTTCTATCTTTGCCATTTTGCCGTTTTCAAAGGCAAACAGCATCCACCCTTTATAATCATCTGTGGCAACGATATATATTATCTTTTCATCTTTGTCAAGCTGCAGGAGATTGTTCAGATAATCCCCCAGGCTGCTTGCTTTACTGTCTTCAATATCATATATCTTCATTTTGTAGACAGTCTGCCTGTCCGAAAAGAGAAGAAGGTCAGCCTTGTTATGGGAATCGATCTCCTGCAGGATGATGTCGCTTTCTTTCAGTTTATGCTCAGGGCCCGCTCTTAGTGATGTAAGGGCAATTTTTTTCAGATATCCTTCTTTTGTCAGGAAAATCTTCAGGTTGTAGTCCTCGATAAGGCTTCCTTCATCAGGCTCCTGATATTCTTCTTCGTATATGATCTCGGTACGCCTTGGACTGCCGTATTTTGCTGCGATTTCTTTCAGCTGCCGGATGATACCTTTTTTGATTTTCCTCTCGTTTCCAAGCTGATCTTCAAGACCGGCGATATCCCCTTTCAGAACTGATATTTCACCTGTTCGTTCAATGATGTATTCCCTGTTCAGGTTCCTGAGCTTTATCTCTGCTACATATTCAGCCTGGATCCTGTCGATCCCGAAGCCTTCCATCAGGTTTGGGACAACCATCGAGTCTTTTTCAGTTCCTCTGACAATTTTTATTGCCTTGTCTATATCAAGGAGGATCCTTTCAAGTCCAAGCAAAAGGTGCAGTTTTTCTTTCTTCCGGGCTATGTCATAACCCAGTTGCCTCCTGACGCAGCCGATCCTGAAAGCTGTCCATTCTTGCAGTATTTCTCTGATCCCCATTACTTTCGGCCGGCCGTGAATAAGTATGTTGAAATTACAGCTGAAGACATCCTGCAGCGAAGTCAGTCTGAACAGTTTCTCCATTATTCCGTCAGGATCCGCATTTTTTCTGATATCCACCGTTATCTTAAGGCCGTTAAGGTCTGTTTCATCCCTTATGTCGGTGATTTCACGAATCTTTCCGCTTTTTACCAGGTCAGCTATCTGATCGATTATTGCCTCGGCTGAAGACACATATGGTATCTCGAATATCTCAATGCACGAATTGGCCTTGTCATACCTGTACCTTGCCCTTAGCTTCACACCTCCCCGCCCTGTATCATATATCTGTTTCAATTCCTTTTCGTCATACAGGAGCCGGCCTCCGGATGAGAAGTCAGGTGCCTTGAGATACTGGCTTATATCTGTTGCTTTGTTCTCAATATATGCGGCAGCAGCTTCACATACCTCTCTGAGGTTGAAGCTGCATATACTGCTTGCCATGCCTACTGCGATCCCCTGATTAACATTAACAAGTATACCCGGGAAAGTTACCGGCAGCAGAACCGGTTCTTTTATTGTCCCATCATAATTATCCATAAAATCTACGGTGTCTTTTCCAATGTCCCTGAAAATCTCTTCACAAAGTTTTTCAAGCTTTACCTCGGTATACCGCGGCGCCGCAAACTGCATGTCGCGTGAGTACTGTTTGCCGAAATTCCCCTTGGAATCGATATAGGGGTGCAGCATAGCTTCATTTCCCCTTGTCAGCCGGACAAGGGTCTCATATATGGCCATGTCGCCATGAGGATTGAGTTTCATTGTCTGCCCCACTACATTGGCCGATTTTGTCCTGGGCCCTGTGAGAAGCTTCATTTCATACATCGTGTAAAGAAGTTTCCGATGTGAAGGCTTGAACCCGTCTATCTCCGGTATAGCCCTGGAGACTATTACGCTCATGGCATAGGGCATATAGTTTTTCTCAAGGGTATCCGCTATTTTTTGTTCGATTGGTTTGTTTAATGAATTCTCCTGCATATCTCCATCCTGTTGTCAGTAAGTTGTCAGCTGGTATCAGCTGACGTCTATCATATCAAGGTATTCGTGCCCGAAATCTTCAATAAAATCTTTTCTTCCCTGAAGGTCGTCCCCCAGGAAGAGTTCAAAATATTTTTCAGTTTTTTCCGCGTCATCGGGCATTACCTTGACCAACCTGCGTGTTTCAGGATTCATAGTAGTCTGCCACATCATCTCAGGCTCATTTTCGCCGAGTCCCTTGGACCTTTGTATGGTGAATCCGGGAGAGAGCTGCGATACAATGACTTCTTTCTCTCTTTCATTATAGGCGAAACAGGTTTTCTTGCCGGAATTTATTTCAAAGAGCGGCGATTCTGCGATATATACCTTTCCATCCTGTATCAGTGTTGGTGTCAGTCTGTAAAGCATTGCCAGTATCAATGTCCTTATTTGGAATCCATCAACGTCGGCATCGGTACATATTATGATTTTGCTCCACCTCAGGCTGCCCAGATCAAAAGTGTCCAGCTCCCTGTTGTGCCTGGATTTTATCTCAATACCGCAGCCAAGCACCTTGAGCAGGTCAACAATGATTTCATTCTTGAATATCCTGTCATAGTCCGCCTTGAGACAGTTTAATATCTTGCCCCTTACAGGCATGACAGCCTGAAATTCTGCATCACGCCCCAGCTTGCATGCTCCGAGCGCAGAATCCCCTTCAACTATATATATTTCCCTTCTGCCGGTGTCCTTTGTCCTGCAGTCGGTGAATTTTTTCACCCGGTTATTGATGTCGATATTGGCGCCGAGTTTTTTTCTGATGTTGATCCTTGCCTTTTCGGCTGTCTCCCTGCTTCTCTTGTTTATTATTATCTGGTCTGCGATCCTGTCGCTGTCTTCCCTGTTTTCTATCAGGTAGATCTCGAGCTGGTGTTTCAGAAATTCTGTCATCGAGTCCTGAATAAATTTGTTCGTTATAGCCTTTTTTGTCTGGTTTTCATAACTGGTCACAGTTGAAAATGAATTGCTGACAAAAATGAGGCTATCCTGTATGTCGGTGAAGGTAATCCGGCTTTCATCCTTGTTATATTTTCCCTTATTCCTGATACATTTGTCTATTTCACTCACGAATGCGCTTCTCAGGGCTTTGTCGGGAGCGCCCCCGTATTCGAGGAAACTTGAGTTGTGGTAATACTCCAGAAGGTTGATTTCGTTGTTGAAACAGAAAGCTGTCTGGAATTTGACCTTGTATTCAGGCTTGTCTTCCCTGTCGCGCCCCTTGTCCGATCCTTCGAAATATTTGAATCCTGTGATTTCTTTGCCTGCGCTGATTTCCTTCACATAGTCCAGTATGCCGTTTTCATAGCGGTATTCGAATTTTTCCCCCGACTCTTCGTCAAGCAGCGTGAATGTGAGACCGGCATTGACGACAGCCTGTTTTTTCAGGATTTCAGTAAAATATGCAAGAGGAATATCTATATCAGTGAAAACGTCAAGGTCGGGCCTCCATTTCTGCATGGTTCCCGTCCGCTTATAATTTGTCTTCTGCCTGATAAGTCCGCCTACATTCTGTCCTTTTTCGAAATGCAGGTCATACCTGAATCCGTCCCTGTATACAGTTACGTCGAAATATTCTGAGCTGTATTGGGTGGCGCAGCTCCCAAGTCCGTTGAGTCCAAGACTGAACTCATAGTTGGTCCCGGTATTATTATTATATTTTCCGCCGGCGTATAACTCACAGAAAACCAGCTCCCAATTGTATTTCTGCTCTTTCTGGTTATAATCCAGAGGTATCCCCCTGCCCCAGTCCCGTATTATTACAGACTTGTCGCGGCATCTTACGACTTCGATTTTGTCGCCGTACCCCTCACGGGCTTCATCTATTGAGTTTGACAATATCTCGAATACTGAGTGCTGACAGCCTTCTATGCCGTCAGAGCCGAAAATGACCGCCGGGCGGAGCCTGACCCTGTCTGCGCCTTTTAATGATGTTATGCTTTCGTTACCATATTTCTGGTCTGATTTATTTTCGGGCATCTGCTGTATTATTATCTCCTGACTTTTTATGGCGCCTGTTTCATGCAGACGGCTGATCTCATTTATTATCTTTATGATCTTTCTTCTTTTGGCGCTTCAAACAAATCATGTTCAAGGCGGACCACACATCACACATATATATTATTTACCAAACAAACGTTCGTGTCAAGCATCAGAATCCGGACTTCATCAGCTGGTGCAATCAGGCTTCAACAGGCACATCACATCAATAACGGCACCCGGGTAACTACGCCGGATGCCGTATTTTTTTGTCACATTTTTTTGTCACACATTAATGAAGGATAAAAATTCTGCCTTCCGTACAGGTTCCAACTCAAATCGCGGGTATGACTATTTCGACTTCTCTTCCAAGCTCAGCCGAACGTGAGATCCCGTCGATTATCGCCTGATTGTAAATTATCTGGCTGCTTGGCACTGGTGAAGGCCCGCCTGTCCTGACTGCATCAAGGAATGAACGTATCTTTCTGTCAAACAGTCCCGGTCCTTTGTTGGGTATGATGGGTATGACCGTTTCTACCTGAGAGCCCGCGACATCATGATAAATCTTCATTGGCCCGCCTACACTGCCGTTCCAGCAATCTGTCGATGGGATCCTGAGCCCTGCATGTTTTCCGAATATGAGGGTGTCGCCCGGGGTATCCATATGCATTGCCCATGCGATCCTGAAGTCAAGGATTATGCCTCCCTCAAGGCGGACAAATGCAGCCGCGAAGTCATCAACCCCGAATATGTCGGCGTATTCAGGCTTATTTGAATATTTTTTGCTTTTTCCGAAAAAGTCTGACTTGAATCCGGTAACTGTAAGCGGTTTGGGATACCCTACTGCATTGAGGACCATGTCGAGCGAGTAGCATCCTATATCTCCCAACGCACCGATCCCTGCTGTTTTCTTCTCAATGAACGAGGTGCCGAAAGGTGTAGGTATGCCCCTGCGCCTTCCTCCTCCTGTCTGGATATAATAAACTTCTCCAAGTTCACCGTTCTGAACGATTTTTTTGATCATCTGCATATTCGGATCAAACCTGGGCTGGAAGCCTATTGACAATATCTTGCCGCTTTTCTTCTCGGCTTTCACTATTTCAACAGCTTCGTCAAGCGTAACACACATCGGTTTTTCCAACAGCACATTGACACCCTTTTGGAGCGCGTATATCGTGCATTCAGCGTGAGTCGCATTGTAGGTGCAGACACTTACGGCATCAAGCTCTTCATTATCCAGAAGCTCTTTATGGCTCGGATAAAGCCTTACGTTTTCTACTTCATGTTTTTTAAAGAAAGCTGCAGCCTTGCCGTCAATAAGGTCTGCTCCTGCAACGATTTCCGCATCCGGCATGTTCTTATAGCTTCTCATGTGGGCGTCAGCTATCCATCCGGTGCCTATAATGCCTACTTTTAATTTTCTCCCGGCTTTTATATCAGATTTTTCTTCCTGGATCTCCTTGAACTTATCCAGTATTGCATCACTGTTATTGGCCATTTTTCATCAACCTCTGTTCAAAATTTAATTTTCGCTGCGCAGAAAGCGGGCTGCAATCTTCAGCAAACCTTCCGCCAACGCTATTAATATTATATTTTATACAATCCCTGTTTGCAAGCCGATTGCAGTACAATTTACAACGCAATTCCACTGTAATTTACATTGCAATTTACACTTTTCTGCTCTGACAGCACGTTATGTTCCGATCGAAACACCTGCACCGGCATTGTCATCAAATCCCGGGTATAACTATCTCGATTTCCCTGCCCAGCTCAGCCGAACGTGAGATCCCATCGATTATTGCCTGGTTATATAATATCTGGCTGGCCGGCACCGGTGAAGGTCCGCCTGTCTTGACGGCATCAAGGAATGAACGTATTTTCATGTCGAACAATCCAGGTCCTTTGTTGGTTATAATAGGTACAATGGTCTCAACCTGTGAACCCGAAACATCATGGTATATCTTCATCGGGCCGCCTACACTGCCATTCCAGCAACCTGTTGACGGTATCCTGAGGCCTGCATGTTTCCCGAATATGAGAGTGTCGCCCGGGGTATCCATATGCATTGCCCATGCTATCCTGAAATCAAGGATTATACCTCCCTCAAGACGGACAAATGCAGCTGCAAAGTCATCGACTCCAAATATATCTGCATATTCAGGCTTATTTGAATATTTTTTGCTTTTTCCAAAAAAGTCCGACTTGAATCCTGTAACTGTAAGCGGCTTCGGATATCCCACCGCATTTAGGACCATATCAAGCGAATAGCATCCTATGTCTCCCAGCGCTCCCAGCCCGGCTGTCTTTTTCTCAATAAACGATGTTCCCAGTGTTGCGGGAATTCCCCTGCGTCTCCCGCCTCCGGTCTGGATATAATATACTTCACCCAGCTCACCGCTCTGAACGATTTTTTTGATCATCTGCATATTCGGGTCAAATCTGGGCTGAAAACCTATTGACAGCACTTTGCCGCATTTTTTCTCCGCTCTTACTATTTCAACAGCCTCGTCCAGGGTAACGCACATAGGTTTTTCCAGGAGCACATTAACACCTTTTTCGAGGGCATATATCGTGCATTCAGCGTGAGTTGCATTGTAGGTACAAATGCTGACGGCATCGAGCTCTTCATTATCAAGAAGCTCCTTATGGCTCGGATAAAGCCTTACATTTTCAACCTCATGCTTCTTGAAGAAGGCCTCCGCTTTGCCATCGATAAGATCGGCTCCTGCCACTATTTCCACATCGGGCATGTTTTTGTAGCTTCTCATATGGGAATTTGCAATGCCTCCTGTGCCTATGATTCCCACTTTGAGCTTTTTCCCGGTGTCTATTACGTTTTTTTCCTGTTGGATTTCCCTGAACTTATCCAGTATTGCATCATTGTTATCAGTCATTTTCTGTCTCCCTCTATTTGTTTTCTGCACACAGCCACAATACAGACATCGCTGAACGACATATTGGCTGCCGGTTTTTAATTTTCTGCTCGTCCGCCCACTTCCTGCCTGTATAAAACCGGCCATCTGCTGCCATCCTTAGAAGCAATGCTACCATAATGCAAGCCCGGTCGCAACAAAAAAGGGATGCGACGTTGCAAAAAAAGATGCGACGTTGCCAGGAATGCGATGGAACTTTTTTTAATGCCGGCAGGTCTATATTTGTGAATGAAAAAATTCAGTAAAAAACGGAGGTATTATCATGAAAATAAGAAATTTTATGAAAACACACAAAGTGATTTCAGCAACGGCGTTAATGACTATCCTGTCAATGATGCTGGTGATGTCAGGCGTCCCGGGACTTACATCGGCAGCTGCGGGTGACGATCCTGCAGCCCTCTCGGCGCTTTCAGACACCCAGCCTGTAAGAAACACAATTAATGTGTCGGCAACAGGCAAAATCGAGGTTTCTCCCGACATTGCCTTTGTGACTGTAGGCGCCATCTCTGAGAATAACAACGCCTTAACGGCACAGCAGCAAAACGCAAATGTAATGTCCAATATCATAGCCGCTCTGAAAAGCTCAGGCATCAGTGAAAATGACATAAAAACATCCGGTTACAGCATCAGCCCGAAATACAGCTATAATAAGGAGACCGGCATAAGCAGCATCGTCGGGTACAGCGTTTCAAACCAGGTTCGTGTTACGGTACGTGATGTCACAAAAGCCGGTAATGTGATCGACATAGCTGCTACAAATGGCGCGAATATGTCGGGCAATATAGTCTTTGACCTGGCAGATCGTGAAAAAGCATACAATGATGCTCTCCGCATTGCAGTCAGAAATGCAGAAACCCGTGCAAAAACCATAGCAGATACTCTTGGCATAGCCATAAACAAACCGTCTTCAGTTACTGAAAGCGGCAGCTATTACTCGCCTGTCTACAAATCGTACGATTCCGTCGAAATGCGCAGTGAAGCAATGGTAAGCACACCGATATCGAGCGGCACTTTTGAAATTACCTCAAATGTAAGCATGACATACAATTATTGATGTGGCTGCATTACAGACATCACTGATACCAAAACTACCAGTATAAAAATCAGCTGTACCACAGTGCAACAAGGGCTGCCGCCTGTAACGGCAGCCTGTTTTTTTATTCAAATTCAGTATTTCCCGGAGTCCCGAAGCTCACCGCTGAGGGAAAATTTTTCCTCCGAAACGGCGCAGCAGGATCAAAAGAGGGTATCCAAGTATATAGCACGCAGCTGTCTGCCCAAGCGAGACCCATCCGATTGAAGAAACCAGCTCGGTTTTATAAAGAAAATGAAGCATTGTACCTATTACAAAGCCGTTAATTAATATCGGCGGGAGCGGCACCAGAAGGTCATGACGCATCTTCCTCGAAAAGAATGCCGCTGCCAGCGTTGCAAGGCTCCCGAATACAATATCATATATACCAAGCCCTCCTGCAGTATTCGCAATTATACAGCCTATAAACAGTCCGGGCACAGCCGCAGGCGTCAGGGCAGGGAGAACAGTCAGCGCCTCCGCTATCCTTACCTGGAACAATCCATAACTTATGGGTGCAAATAAAAGCGTCAGCGCTGCATACAAACCGGCAATAACAGAAGCTTCAGCCAGATATCCGGCGCTTTTCCCTTTGATATTGTGCAAATACGGTTACCTCCCTTATCACCTGACAATCAAAGTATCCATATGTGATCCACAACCGTTTTCAATCCTATCCCTATCAGTATTGCTCCCCCAAGTATCTCCGCCTTGCTGCCAATAATGTATGCAGCTTTTTTGCCTGCGACATAGCCTGCAAGGCATATAAAAAATGTAACTATACCAATTACAGCTGCCGGATAAAAAACAGAGGGAGCCATAAACGCTATCCCTATGCCTGCAGCCATAGCATCGATACTGGTTGCTACCGCCAAAACAGGCAAAAGCATCTTGTCGCGAAGATTTTGTCGTTCCTTTCCCGGCTTGCTCCCGGTAACAGCACCACCGGTGACTTTTTCATACTCACAGCATTCGGCGGAAGGCTTCTTCCTGATGGCATCAATTATCATTTTTCCGCCTATGACTGCCATGAGCGCAAGAATTACCCAATGGTCAAATCCGCTTATATACGGGCCGAAAACTTTGCCTGCATAAAACCCGACTACCGGCATAATCCCCTGTGCAACACCGAAATACAAAGCCGTCACGATCGCATCACGGGCTGTGTGCCTCATTGCGCACATCCCTCTGGTCAATGCTACTGTAAAAGCATCCATCGACAATGCGACCGCCATTACTAAAATAGTAAAGAAACTCAAAGCCAAGCCCCCGCGGCACAAAGCCATTGTTTAGCTATAAGAGCATGTCCGGACTTTGTCGGATGCACTCCGTCTGCAGCCCAGAATGAAGGATGTTTTTTTACCGAATATGAATTAAAAATGCCGTCAAGCGGAATATATTCCGCGGCAAACTCCCTGGCCAGGCGCCTCGCCGCGTCAATTTTGGGATCAATGTCCTCCCTCCATTTGGCTCTGTCTTCGGGGTATGGCAGGACAAAGGGTTCAAGAATAATAATGTCCGCAGGTGTTTCGCTCTTTACCGCAGAGAGTATTTCCCTGTATTTTTCTTCGAATTGCTCTGCAGAAGTTGGATCATTCCTGTCATACCTCCTCCAGCAGTCGTTTATTCCTATAAGTATTGAGACAATGTCCGGCTTCAAGTCGATACAGTCTCTGCCCCATCTCGCCGCAAGATCTTTGACCCTGTTACCGCTGATACCACGGTTGATGAATTCGACCTTAATATCAGGATGCAATGCTCCGAACAATGCGGCTGTAATCATTGGATATCCTGCTCCGAGATCAGACAGGTTTTCTTTAGATCTTCCGCAGTCCGTTATGCTGTCGCCCTGAAAAAGTACCTTGCTGTTGTTTTTTATTAACATTGCACTATTCTCCTGTGTTTTATGTATCCTGTGTTTTATATATAAATAGTATATATCAGTATGTATTCATCTTGCATGTTTGTATTTATACTCATATGTCATTATTTTTTATTTGTATTGTTTTTACATGTTAATATTAATTGTCACGTCCTCTCCGGTATTTATCCTATTATCCATAGTGAGAACGCGTGAGGTTCAATATCCGCCTTAAAATTCAGCCTGCCCTTTATGACTTTTTCCAGACTTTTTACCACAGGGTCAAAAGATTTGGTCTGTTCGCCGGTAAGGTTATTGTTGCTGATGCCGTTTACAAGATACTGAGCCATGCCGGCTGTATAGCCCGAAAGTCCATTTACTGTGACATCAATATTTAAAGGAGCATCTCCGGGGTTGGTCACCAGCAAAGCTACTTTCCCTCCACCTCCTGTCGCCACTGCTTTATGCTCTGTATATTCTTCTATCATAAGTTCGTTTTCAAGCATCATATGCAATGCCGTAACTGCATTGCCATTGGGTGTCGGCACATAGGAACCATCTTCTGTTTTGATGAATTGTGTATAATTGACCTGTCTCACCGGATCATGGAAGGTGCACCAGGGGAATATATATGCTCCATCTAAATACGAACCCAGTATCATGGCGTTTATTATTCCGGATGCGTTTTTCATGTTTTCATCGGCGCCCTCTCCAAATTGATTATGCCAGTATCCGGTCGTACCGTATTCATCTATAAACAAAGGCACATCAGGGAGTCCGAGTCTTTTGACCGATTGTTTGTGCATAACGTAAAAATCCATAAGCCTGTAAACATTTTTTGCATAATCATGAACCGAATAAAAGCTGATATCTCTTTCTTCGGGCTCGTCTTCAGCCAGTGTCGTCAAAAATTCAGACCATTGATTCCATCTGCCCACAAGGCCCGACATTGCGGTTCCCCCAAGCTCAAGCGGCATTTGATAATGGTGTTTTTTATTCAGCTTTTTAACAACTCTCGAAGCGCACTTGTAGATCCTGTAGTACTCCGGGATCGTAAGTCCCCCGAAGACACTCAATTCTGACTCGTTGCAGCATTCTATGTAGCGTATGTTGGGGAAAAGCTTCTTATAGTGCTCCAATACTTTTTCAAGAACTTTTTCATATTTTTCATATGAAATTATCCCGTCTGTTACTTCACGCTCATATCTTCTGAAGCACAAAAGGATTTCCTCAGCCTGAGCTGAGTTTGTCCTGAGGTAATCTATGAATTTTGTTTCTGAAGGTACTGATACAAGCCAGTCATAAAAATAATGCCCTGGGTCGTTTTCATAACGGTTGACACCTATCTGATAGTCCCAGAAATATTCGTCTGTTCTGTTATCCCAAACTTCATCAAGGGTTATCCAGCATCTCAGGATTTTCGGCTTTCCTATAACTGATGCGGAATATGCCGCGAAATCCGGGGGAGGAGTATAACGAAGGGTCGTGTTCTGATATGCTTCAACTCTTGGCCATTTTCTGACTGTTTTTTGCGAGTCTACGGTGATTTTCATGTGTAAGCCTCCCGGGTATGATTTGATCTGATCTATTCTTATTACAGTGCAATCATTATACTCTTTGAATATTATATTTTCAAATCACTTTGCACCAAATATGTTTGCACCAAAGAGAAGACAGGGTGAGACAGGGGACGGTTCTGTGTCTTGCCGCTGTGGGACAGGGCGTGACAGTGGGACGGTTCGCCTGGGTTCCGTGATACAGGGTAAGACAGGGGACGGTTCTGTGTCTTGCCCGGCGCTGCTAACCTTCACCTTAGGCTTGAGGCCCACTTATGTTATTACCTGGCATCAACGCCTGAACCCAACCAAGACATAGAACCGTCCCCTGTCTTACTCCTGCCTGAACCCAACCAAGACATA
>JAQUNY010000014.1:8574-20624 GCA_028717405.1 Eubacteriales bacterium | reverse complement strand
ATAGATCCCCCCGTATTTTTGAGCGCTTGTCAGTCCGAATGCATGATCGTCTTCATTTATAGTGCCGCCGACTGCGCAAAGGCTGTTGTGGCAGTTCGTAAGTACATAAGGGAGAGAAAATTTTTCAAGCCCGCTTGCCCGCGCGGTCTGAACAATACCCACATAAGTGATGTCATGTGACGCAAGGGCGTCAAACCTGATCTTCAGGTTTTCACAGTCTCCTGATGTGTTATGCGCCTGCATTATGGAATAAGCCATTGTGCCCCGGGCATGGACGCCGACGCGTAGGGGAGCCGCTTCCGGTGAGTTTTCTTCTATGATTTTCCCGCCTGACAGAAACACTCCGCCGCGGTATATTTTTATTCCTCTCATACTGTTGCTTTACCTGCCCTCTAAATGATTTTTTCCGGTCCGCCTGGTGTATAAATTCTGTTTGCACACGCGTCCAGTGATTCTTCAAGCCTCTTTCTTATTTCGCCCAAAAATTCTTCTGTATTGACGACTTTCCTGTCCGGTGTTGTAAGAAGCTCATTCAGATCTCCGGTGATCACGCCATCCTCTATGGTCTGAAGCGAAGCTTTTTCAAGCTTTTCAGCGAAATCCTCAAGCCGGCTGTTGCCGTCAAGCGCCCCGCGTTTTTTCAGCGCCCCGGTCCATGCAAATATCGTAGCCATGGGATTGGTCGAGGTCTTCTCACCTTTCAGGTACCTGTAATAATGGCGCTGCACCGTGCCGTGCGCCGCTTCATACTCATAATATCCTTCGGGTGAGACAAGCACCGACGTCATCATGGACAAACTCCCGAAAATGGTCGCCACAAGGTCGGACATCACGTCTCCGTCATAATTTTTGCATGCCCAGACCATGCCGCCCTCCGACCTTATAACCCTGTGGACCAGGTCGTCGATCAGCGAATAGAAATACTCTATTCCGGCAGCCTTGAATTTTTCCTTAAACTCAAGCTCATACACCTCCTGGAAAATGTTTCTGAAGGTGCGGTCATATATCTTCGAAATGGTGTCTTTTGCTGAAAACCAGAGATCGAGCTTTGAATCGAGCGCATAGCTGAAGCACGTTTTCGCAAAGCTCCTGATCGACTCGTCAAGGTTGAACATGCCCATCACAACGCCGCCGCCCCTGAATTCATTTATGGTGAGCCTCTTTGTTATTTCGCCGGAAGCCTCGCTGAAAATCAGCTCCGCCCTGCCCGGCCCCTCAGTCCGGAACTCAACATCCTTATATATGTCGCCGAAAGCGTGCCTTGCTATGGTTATGGGCTTTTTCCACGTTGGCACATAGGGTTTAAGGTTATTGACGATGATCGGCGTCCTGAAAACAGTTCCGTCAAGTATGCTCCTGATAGTACCGTTCGGGCTTTTCCAAATCTGTTTGAGACCGTATTCCTCCTGCCTGTCTTCATTTGGGGTAATGGTAGCGCATTTGACCCCCACACCATATTTTTTTATGGCAAGTGCGGCCTCAGAAGTTATGGCGTCATTGGTTTCGTCTCTTTTCTTTATCCCCAGATCGTAATATTCCGTTCTCAGCTCAATAAAGGGGGCCAGGAGAATGTTTTTTATCATCTCCCAGATGATCCTGGTCATTTCATCCCCATCCATCTCAACCAGAGGATTGCACATTATTATCCTGTCAAAATTCTTCATTTCTGATTTTTCCTGCTTCATCTTTCCCGCTTTCCTGTTCTTTGATTTATACCTTCTGCGTTTTATTCCGGATTCACTCAGAAAAAGTACACATACATATAATACAATCGAATATGCTGATGCGTCAAATAAAGGGTAAGACAGGGGACGGTTCTGTGTCCTGCCAACATCACAGATAAATCGAATCATTAAAAATTTGAGGGTTTCAAGCCTGGTTTTTATCTTCTTTATCTTCTTTATCTTCTTTATCTTCTTTGTACCGGATAGCCGCCTTTATAAAATCCCTGAAAAGCGGATGGGCTTTTGTCGGTCTTGATTTGAACTCCGGATGAAATTGCACACCTACGAACCAGGGATGTCTGCCGCTTTCCGCCTCAACTATTTCCGCCAGACTGCCGTCGGGTGAAGATCCTGATACAATAAGACCTGCTTTGTACAAAATATCGGTATAGTCATTGTTGAATTCATATCTGTGCCTGTGTCTTTCGTAGATAAGGCTCTCTCCATAAGCCTCAATTGCCCTTGTTCCCTCTTTAAGAAGGCAGGGATAGCGGCCGAGCCTCATTGTTCCTCCCTTGTCGGCTATCTTTTGTTGCTCGGGCATCAGGTCTATGACCGGATATGGGGTTTCCGGATCAAATTCGGAGCTATGGGCTCTTTCCATTCCGTCTATACCTCGGATGACCCCTGTTACCGCCATCTGCATACCAAGACATATCCCAAAGAAAGGCACTTTATGGTACATGGCATAAACAGCCGCCGAAATTTTGCCCTCTGTGCCCCTGTCACCAAATCCTCCCGGCACAAGTATTCCATCTACATCGGATAAACATCCGCCGGCTTCGCACTCATCGAACTCTTGTCCACACAGGCTGTTACCGCCCCTCGAACTTAAACCGGAGACGGACGCGGGGGCGTATATGAGCGCAGATGCGCCTGCTGATGATGCCCCTAATGATGCTGCCCCTGATGCTGCCCCTGATGATGCTGCCCCTGATGATGATGCAAATGCAGATACTGGAGCATATGCTGAAGCGTTCAGACCTCCGATCTTTCCGGAATCGACCCACTTCACCCTGATCCCGGTATCATTTTCTATCCCTGCGTGTCCAAGCGCTTCGACAATGCTTAAATATGCATCGTGCAGCTTGATATATTTTCCCGCTATTGCTATCCTGACAAATGATTTGCATTTTTTTCGTCTTTCAACCATCCTGCGCCATTCCACAAGATCAGGGCTTGCGCAGTCAATCCCCAGTTTTCTGCACGCGATTTCAGCAAGGCCTTCTTTTTCCAAAATCAGCGGTACCTCATATAGTATGTCTGCGTCTGTATTCTGTATCACACTTTCTTTATCCACATTGCAGAAAAGCGCGATCTTCTCCCTGATATCATCGGAAAGCCTCTTTGTCGTCCTGCATACGATTATATCAGGCTGGATTCCGATACTCCTCAATTCCTTCACACTATGCTGAGTTGGCTTGCTTTTCAGCTCTCCCGACCTGCCCATATACGGGACAAGTGTCACATGAATATATAAAGTGTTCTCGCGTTTTACATCAGACGCCACCTGCCTTATTGCTTCAAGAAAGGGCAGGCTTTCGATATCACCCACAGTACCGCCTATCTCCGAAATAATCACGTCGGCCTTCGCCGCTTCCGCAGCTTTGAAAATACGGTGCTTTATCTCATCGGTGATATGGGGTATGACCTGTACCGTGCCGCCCAGGTAATCTCCCCTTCTTTCCTTTGCAATGACTTCGGCATATACCTGCCCTGTTGAAACGCTGCTGTCCTTCCCAATGCTCTCATCTATAAATCTTTCATAATGCCCCAGATCCAGATCAGTTTCGGCTCCGTCATCAGTGACGAAAACTTCACCGTGCTGAAAAGGATTCATTGTCCCGGGATCTACATTTATGTAAGGATCAAATTTCTGGATTGTGACCTGAAGCCCTCTGGCCTTAAGCAGTCTGCCGAGAGACGCCGCCGTAATGCCCTTACCGAGCCCCGAAACAACACCTCCTGTTATAAAGATGTATTTGGTTTTCATAGGATGATGACCTCCTGTCACTATCTTCCACTGCCTGCCGCTATCGTTACTATCTGACTTTTCTGCCGGCAATACTGCCTGTATAATAACATATTTATATGCGATTATGCAATCGCTTCTTGTTGTAATTTCAAATAAGAACAATTATTTTACGTTTTCCTCTAATAATTGTTCTTATTTTGCAAGTTCTTTTAACTTTTATTTCATTTTTCTATTGACACTCAACCATTTTGAAGTTAAAATCAATGTCAGAAGGCTGGGATTTGAAGTGATATTTCCTCCGGCAAAGGCGAACAAAGGCGTTGATCTTGTACGATAAGCGCTTTTTTTATGCAGAAAGATCATGGTACAGGAGATGTTCCAAGTGGACGATTACGGAAAACCAAAAGAGGAATGTGCTGTATTCGGTGTCAGCCTAAACACAGCTGAGGCTGCCGGCATTGTTTATAATGGGCTTCTTTCACTGCAGCACAGAGGGCAGGAAGGCTCCGGTATCGCAGTCCTTTCTGGCAGCGGCGGTAACATCTCCTGTATCAAAAGCACCGGACTGGCCAGCGAGGTTTTTTCAGGCGGGTCTCTGGACAGGCTTCCCCCTGGATGTACGGCAATCGGGCACAACAGGTACTCAACCACAGGAAGCAATATCAGGGAAAATGTGCAGCCATTTATTACAGAATTTCTCACCGGGCGGATAGCGATAGCCCATAACGGCAATATAACAAACGCAAAACAGCTCAGGGAGAGTTTGAAACAGTGCGGGATAAACTTCAGCGCAACCTCCGACACCGAGGTCGTCTCTTCCCTCATCGCATACCGTTGCATGAAAACCGGAAACGTCCTGAGCGGTATACTGGAAGCGGCTCCAACGATTTGCGGCGCATATTCGATGGTAATCCTCGGATATGACGGCAGGCTCTTCGCAATGAGGGATCCCTGCGGCTTCAGACCACTTTGCATGGGGACGGGGCCCCATGGCACAGCCTTTGCTTCGGAAAGCTGCGCACTTGAAAGCTGCGGATTTGAATTTACACGTGACATCCGCCCCGGCGAGGTCGTTGTTGCCGAGAAAGGCGTGGTAACTAAGCAAACTTTTCTGGATCCTCCCCGATGCCGTGGCGGCCTCTGCATATTTGAATTTGTATATTTCGCCAGACCGGATTCAATTATTGATGGGATGAGCGTGTACGAAGCCCGTTATAATATGGGACACATCCTGGCACAGGAATACCCGGTCCACGCAGACGCGGTATGCGGCGTGCCGGACAGCGGGATCGAAGCTGCGATCGGTTATGCCGATGAAAGCGGCCTGCCGCTGGTTTCGGGATTTGTAAAAAACCGGTACATCGGCAGAAGCTTCATCTATCCGGTTCAGTCGCAGAGAGAAAGCGCCGTCAGGCTCAAGCTTAATCCCCTGACCGCCAATATAAAGGGTAGAAAGATAGTCCTGGTAGACGATTCGATCGTGAGGGGGACCACCAGCAGGATGATCATAGGCCTTCTCAGGGAAGCAGGTGCAAAGGAGGTCCATGTCCGCATATCTTCGCCGCCATTCCGTTACCCCTGCAATTATGGCACCGATGTCGACAGTGTTAAAAGCCTGATCGCCAATAAGGCCGATATGGAAGGCATCCGCATAAAGATAGGCGCCGACAGCCTGGGATACATAAGCATAGAGGGATTGGAGAAGGCCTGCCAAAAATGTATGGTGCCATTTTGTACCGAATGTTTTACCGGTTCATCAGGCGAAATAACAAGAAAAAACGTTCTGGAGGAATAAAACATATGACCAAAAAAGCCTGCCTTATCCTTGAAAACGGTATGATTTTCGAAGGCCTGCATTTTGGCGCAGAGAGAGAAGTAACAGGTGAACTGGTTTTCACAACAGGAATGACCGGATATCTGGAGACACTCACAGATAAAAGCTATCATGGGCAGATCATACTTCAGACCTTTCCTCTTATCGGCAACTACGGCGTCATTCCGCCGGATTTTGAAAGCGATTCGCCCGGGGCATGCGGGTACATCGTAAAATCATGGTGTCGGGATCCTTCAAATTTCAGGAGCGAAGGAAATCTCGACACTTTTTTATTATCGGCAAAAATCCCCGGCATCTATGGCATCGACACCCGTGCTCTGACAAAGATCATAAGGGTCAGCGGCGTCATGAACGGTGCGATAACCTGTACCGACCCTCGCAGATCTGGCGCCGGGCTGCCAACCCTCATCGAAAATATAAAATCTTACAGGATAACCGGTGCCGTCGCCGCAGTTTCGACCCGTGAAACCAAATTCTATAAGTCTGATCAATCAAATTACAGGGTCGTCCTTTTCGATTTCGGCTCCAAGCACAATATCAGGCGGGTGCTGCTTCAGAAGGGCTGCGATGTGATCGTCGTGCCTCACGATTTTGATGCCGGCGGGATCCGTGAACTTTCACCCGATGGCATCATGCTTTCAAACGGCCCCGGGGACCCTGCCGAAAATATCGGGATCATCTCCAACCTGAGGTCAATTATCCAACTCGGCATACCCATTTTCGGTATTTGCCTTGGTCACCAGCTGCTCGCCCTGGCAGCCGGCTTCAGTACACAGAAGATGAAGTACGGCCACCGCGGAGCCAATCAGCCCGTAAAAGACCTGTTGACAGGCAAAGTATATATTACCAGCCAGAATCACGGCTACACGGTCGTCACAGAAACAATTGCCGCGGAAACGGCAATCAGATATTTCGAAAATGTCTATGACAAAACCTGCGAAGGCCTTATTTACAGGGACTATCCCGTATTTTCAGTACAATTCCACCCCGAAGCCTGCGCCGGGCCCCTTGACACAGAATTTCTCTTTGACAGGTTCATACAATATATGCAGTCTGCGTCAGCAGGATCTGCAGGCTGCGCAAGAAGCTTAGTCAGCACAATATCAGCACTGCGCCCGGAGCCTGATCATGCTGAAAATTTCGACTCATCCGGAGGTTTGCGCATATGCCTTTAGATACAAGCATTAAAAAAGTCATGGTTATAGGCTCAGGGCCGATAGTGATCGGACAGGCCGCCGAATTTGACTACGCCGGCACTCAGGCGTGCAGGGTCCTTCGCAGCGAGGGTATCGAAATAGTACTGGTTAATTCAAATCCAGCCACGATAATGACCGATCCGGCTTCAGCAGACCATGTCTACCTTGAACCTCTCACCGTCCCGACAATAAGGCGGATCATCGAAAAGGAGCGTCCTGACAGTATTTTATCCGGTCTCGGAGGCCAAACCGGCCTGACGCTGTGTATGCAGCTTGCAAAGCACAGCTTTTTGGACAGGATGGGGGTCCGGCTTCTCGGTTCCTCCCCGGCTGCAATAGACATGTCCGAGGACAGGCAGTTATTCAAGCAAACCATGCAATCCATATCCCAGCCTGTGATCCCTTCGGTCACGGCTTCATACGTCGGGGCTGCGCTTACTTTCGCCGATGAGATCGGCTACCCTGTGATCGTAAGGCCCGCATTCACACTGGGTGGCAGCGGCGGCGGAGCGGCAGCAGACCGGAAGGAGCTTTCGGAGATCGTCACCAACGGCATCGCGGTGTCTCCAATAGGGCAGGTACTGGTCGAGAAATCCATAGCCGGGTGGAAGGAGATCGAGTTTGAAGTAATGCGCGATAAAGCCGGCAATGTGATAACTGTCTGTTCCATGGAGAATTTCGACCCGGTTGGCATACACACTGGAGACAGCATAGTCATAGCTCCTGCTGTGACTCTGTCCGACAAGGAGTACCAGATGCTCCGTTCTGCCGCACTGAACATTATTACCGCCCTGGGTGTGGAGGGAGGATGCAATGTCCAGTTTGCGCTCCACCCCCATTCATTTGAATATGCCGTGATCGAGGTCAATCCGCGCGTATCAAGGTCCTCCGCACTTGCTTCAAAGGCTACAGGCTACCCGATAGCAAAAGTTGCGGTGAAAATTGCCCTGGGCTATAATCTGGACGAAATAATCAACGCAGTCACCGGCACCACATACGCAGCCTTTGAACCCGCGCTGGATTACGTGGCGGTCAAGGTGCCCAGATGGCCTTTTGATAAATTCATATATGCCAAAAGAGATCTGGGCACCCAGATGAAATCCACCGGCGAAGCTATGGGGATTTCAGATACTTTTGAAGGAGCCCTGCTTAAAGCCGTACGGGGTGCGGAGATGGGCATCGAAACTCTTGACCTGCCGGTCCTGAAATCAATACCAGACTCCGGCATTGCTTCTATGCTTGACAAGGCTACGGATAAAAGGCTTTTTGTGGTATATGAGGCAATCAGGCGCGGTATCAGTATCGAGCATATACATTCAGTTACAAATATCGACGAGTGGTTTTTATATAAACTCAGGAATATAGCCCTGTCTTCAGCCAACAGCTCTGAATCTGCCATGTCTCTGCCTCCTGATGAAGATGCATATTCGCCTTCAATCTCCTCTGTTGAAGCAGCACCGTCTTTGGCAGCAGTCGCCCGTCCGGCAGGTAAAGCAGTTTTTAAGATGGTCGACACCTGCAGCGGTGAATTTGAGGCGCAGACACCATATTTTTACTCACTCGACCGGTCGTTCATACAAGAAGCCGGTTGCGCCGCATCACCCGGCGAAGATGAAGCGCTGCCATTCATCGGTAAAAGCGGCAGAAAGTCGGTCATCGTACTTGGCTCCGGGCCGATAAGGATAGGCCAGGGCATTGAATTTGACTACGCCTGCGTACATTGTGTGATGGAACTGAGAAGGCTCGGATACGAAGCCATAGTCATAAACAACAACCCTGAAACCGTTTCGACTGATTTTGATACAGCCGACAGGCTTTATTTTGAGCCTCTCTGTTTCGATGACGTCATGAATGTCATAGAAACCGAGAAGCCTCTCGGAGTGATCGTATCCTACGGTGGCGGAACTGCAATAAAACTGAGCGGGAAGCTGGCCGGGCAAGGCGTACCGATAATAGGCACACCATTTGAAAGTATTGACATCTGCGAAAACAGAGAGCTTTTTGACAGGTTTTTACACAACCTTGAGATCAGGCGGCCTGCCGGGCACTCTGTCTTCACTGCCGGTCAGGCGCTCAAGGCCTCGGCAGATCTTGGTTTTCCCGTCCTTATGAGGCCCTCCTATGTCCTTGGCGGACAAAACATGATAATCGCCCACTCGCCCGACGACATATTGGAATACATGGGAATAATACTCGCGGCAGGATTGGACGGGCCTGTCCTGATAGACAAGTACCTCAGCGGCCTTGAAATCGAAGTCGACGCTGTCTGCGACGGTGAAGGCACCCTGATCCCTGGGATAATGGAACATGTGGAAAGGACCGGCGTCCACTCCGGAGACAGCATTTCCGTGTATCCCGCACCTCATGTTGACAGCAGGCTATCAGAAAAGATATTCGCTATCACCGAAAGCATCTGTTCCTCCCTGAAGGTTAAAGGGCTGATAAATATTCAGTTTGTGCTGTATAAAAATGAACTCTATATAATCGAGGTAAATCCCAGAGCCTCACGGACTGTCCCCTTCATGAGTAAAGTGACCGGCATACCAATGTGCGCGCTTGCAACCGGAGCGAGCCTTGGCGGCAACCTGATTTCAATGGGATACAAATATGGCATTGCACCTCTGCCTGCCCATGTCTCGGTCAAGGTCCCCGTTTTTTCTTTTGAAAAGCTTGCCGATCTTGATACCCAGCTTGGCCCCGAGATGAAATCCACCGGCGAAGTTCTCGGAATAGGCACGGACTTTCAGGAGGCTCTTTATAAAGGCCTTATCGCTTCCGGCTACAGGATGAGGAAATCAGGAGGGGTCTTTATATCGGTCAGGGACAGCGATAAGTCTGAAATTACAGCCATAGCGGAAAAATTCTCCGCCATGGGTTTCACACTGTATGCTACCGCAGGCACAGGCAAAGTACTGGCGGAGGCAGGCCTTGAGACGATCAATGTCAACCGGATCCACCAGTCGGAAAATGACAATGTCATGACACTACTCGCGAGCGGAAAGATAAACTACATTATTTCAACCTCCGCCAAAGGCAGGGATCCGGCACGTGACAGTGTAAAAATGCGAAGAAAAGCCTGTACCCTCGGGATACCATGTTTTACAAGCCTCGATACCGCAAATGCCGTCGCGGGAAGCCTGCACAGCGGCTACAGCGAGGAGGGCACAACCCTGGTGGATATTAACTCCCCCGCCTTTTCCATAAAGCATTAAAGAAGAGAACCTATAATCGTTATCAGTTTCAGTTTCGATATCAGTATCAGTATAAGTATAAGTATAAGTGTCAGCGGACTCAGTGTGCGTATATTTTACCATACGGCCTGCTGCTGAATGATGTGATTTTCTGAAATTTGTGTGACATTATCCCGGCCGCATTTCCGCCGAAATATTCCGTATACCGTGCGACATAACCGGATATTATCTCAAGGTCTCCGGGAACGGCGTCCTCCGTCTTTACTTCCTTCCCAAACCTGTATGCCTCCGCTCCGCCCCGAATGTATATGACCCCGTTATGCATACCCGTTCCGCAATAGCTGCCGACGATATCCCCTTCATGCCCGGAGCTGATACCAAGCAGGACAATGATCCCTCCGGCCATATATTCACCAAGAAAGTCTCCTGCCTTGCCGCCGATCACAATTACAGGCTTCTTATCTTTATACTCTTTCATATGAATACCGGTCCTGTATCCGGCATCATCCCTTATGAATATTTCGCCGCCCCTCATTGCATATCCGGCTGTATCACCTGCACTGCCATGGATAATTATCCTGCCGCTGTTCATGGTGTTGGCCGCCGAGTCCTGTACATTCCCAAAAACGGTAACTTCAGGGCCATCCATATATGCAGCCATATCATTCCCGGGCACGCCCTCAATATAAATCTTTTGTGAACCTGTAATACCATCGGCTATATATCTCTGTCCGCCTACATTTTTCAGTATTATTTCTTCCGCCCCATCCTTCAGCAGTTCTCTTACCTTCCTGTTTAACTCCGTAAAATGGAGTCCTGCAGCATTCAGCTCAAACATCGTGCATAACTCCTTTCTGCTTTCAGACTTTGCGGATCGGCAATTCTCTCTTTTCTTAATTCCTTCGGCATAGAAGCAAAACCAAACCGGCTTTCTCCTATTTCGCCGGCAAATCCAGTCACATCCGTCCTGTTTCTTATAAGGTCTATATAAAGCCCGGCCCTGTCCACCTCGTTTATCAGCAGAAACCCTTCCAGGCAGCCTTCTCTGAAGTAGAATTTTTTATAGACCAGATCCTCCGGCCTGTGGATGATTTTTACCTCAACCCCCGGACGCTCCTCAGATATTCCCGCGCTCATGACATTCATGCCGAAAATGGGCATTGAATTCATCATCATACCATGCTCGAAAACCTTGTCGCCGCCTGCCATGTTGATACCCGCGGTTTCTCCCTGCTTATACGCGTTGGGGATTATTGCGATTTCCATTTCTTTTTCTTCTATGAAATTCAATCCTTCAGCCACATCCCCGGCAGCGTAGATGTCAGGCAGGTTTGTCCTCATCCCCGCATCCACCTTGATACCCCGGTTTGTAAGGATCCCTGTATCTTTTACGATATCGGTATTGCACCTGACTCCTATGGCCAGTATCACAAAATCGCATTCCAGCCGTCTTCCATCGACCAGTTCAACTGCCGTTACCGTGTCGCCTTCACCGGCCAGGCGGCTGACTGTGGCTCCAAGGCATATTTTTACGCCCCTTCCGGCAATAACACTTTCGGCAATCGAGGATGCGATTTCGTCAAATATTCTTGGCATAAACCTGTCCATGATGTCAACAACCGTCACTTCGACTCCCCTGTGCACCAGGGCTTCGACAGCCTTCAAACCGCTGAAGCTTGCTCCTATGACAACTGCTTTTTTACCGCGTAAGGCAACCTTTGAAATTTTTCCCACATCGTCATATTTAATAAATTTGAACACATTTTTTTTGGAAACACCTTCCATTGGAGGGACAAAAGGCTTTCCTCCGGTTGCAATAAGGAGTTTTGAGTAGGGTATGCGGCGGCCGTTTTCAAGAATGACATCATGTGCGTCTGTGTCAAGGCCTGACGCCTTTACCCCGAGGATCGTCATTATTGCATTCTTTTCATAGAAGTCTTCATCTCTGTAGTATATCCTGTCCTCAGGCACAATACCCCCGAGATAATATGAGATGAGTGGCCTGGAATATGTGTGGTGAGGCTCGTCCGAAATAATGGTTACCTGGCTTTCATTATCGATTCTTCTTATCCCTTCGGCAGCTGCAATCCCGGCAGTCGAATTTCCGATAATAACAAACCCCGGGCTTGT
>JAQUNY010000014.1:0-8474 GCA_028717405.1 Eubacteriales bacterium | reverse complement strand
GTGTTTCCAGGTTTTTCAATGTCGGCGATATAGAGCGCACCATTGGGGCAGTTCTGGACACAAACCGGATTTCCGCCGTTTTCAACGCACATGTCGCATTTAGACGCAACCTTTTTGAGCTTATGATCCATCACAACTGTCCCATATGGGCATGCCAGTATGCACGTCCAGCATCCGATGCATCTCTCCCCGTCAACCGTCACCGCTCCTGTGACGGGATCTTTGCGCATTGCTCCGGTAATACACGCCTTAACACATTCAGGCTCGTCGCAGTGCCTGCATTGAAGCCCGAATGACAGGGGTTTTCTTTCCTCTACTATGATACCGGGCATGGGTATAACGGCGCTTTTTTTGAATGCCTTCACGACATCTGATCCATACCCTGTTCGTGAAGCGATACAGAAAATCTCACACAGCCTGCAGCCGACACAGTATTCCTCCCGAACAAATATCCTTTTCTGTGTCAGTATTTCCGCAATTTTTTCATCATTTGCCGCCTCATCAGTTTTTCTTATATCAGAGTCCATCGTCATCATTTATACCTCCGATTTGCTCCTCTGCCTCCGAAATGTTATGTGTACCCGGGATACGCTCCTGCCTTCCCGATATTCGCATTGCCGCTTCATTCGCCTGCGGCTTTTATGCCAAGAGTCCTGAGTTCACTGTCATTGAGCCCTATCCCTCTCAGCATGAGCCTGTTTCCCCTCAGGCTCTCAATCGCGTTGATCCCCATGCCTCCGAGCATTTCCTTCATTTCGTGCGTCCACGCCCTGAGCAGATTCAATATCCTGGCGGAAGCAATATCCGGGTTGAGTCTCTTTGTCAGGTTCGGGTCCTGTGTCGCTATACCCCAGTTGCACTTGCCGGTGTAGCATTTCTGGCACATATGGCACCCCATTGCAATCAGTGCCGAAGTGGCGATATAAACAGCATCGGCTCCGAGGGCGACAGCCTTGATTATGTCCGCGCTGTTCCTTATACTTCCGCCGCAAACCAGCGAGACACTATTCCTGATGCCTTCCTCCCTGAGCCTTGTATCAACTGCGGCAAGCGCAAGTTCAACCGGTATGCCCACATTGTCCCGGATCCTCAGGGGCGCAGCTCCCGTGCCTCCCCTGAAGCCGTCTATCGCTATTATATCCGCACCGGCCCTCGCGATCCCCGAGCAGATAGCGGCGACGTTATGTACGGCAGCGATTTTCACCGATACAGGCTTGCTGTACTCAGTCGCTTCTTTCAATGAATAAATCAGCTGCCTCAGATCCTCAATCGAGTATATATCATGATGCGGTGCAGGTGAAATTGCATCAGTGCCCAAAGGTATCATTCTTGTGGCAGACACTTCCTCCCCGACTTTTTCACCCGGCAGGTGGCCGCCTATCCCGGGCTTTGCTCCCTGCCCTATCTTTATTTCGATTGCGGCTCCCGCGCGGAGATAAGCAGCGTCCACACCAAACCGCCCCGAAGCGACCTGGACAATAGTGTTGGCTCCATATCCGGCAAGTTCCGTATGAAGGCCGCCCTCACCGGTGTTGCACATGGTCCCCGCACCGGAAGCTGCCATCGCAAGAGATTTACACGCGTTCAGGCTGATTGATCCGAAAGACATCGCAGAAAGCATGACAGGGATCTCCAGCTCAAGCTGCGGCCCGAGTTCCCCTCTGAGCGAATCCGGTTTCCTGCCCAGAAAAGTCTTCAGCTCCATGGGCTCTCTCAGCGGATCTATTGAAGGATTTGTGACCTGGCTTGCGTTCAGCAGCATATGGTCCCAATACACAGGGTACGCTTTGCCCGTGCCCATGGCCGCAAGCAGGACCCCTCCAGTTTCGGCCTGCCTGTATATTTCCCTGATAGCGTCCGCAGACCAGTTGGCGTTTGCTTTGAAATCCAGGGGAAATTTTCTTATGGAAAGCGCCCCGGCGGGGCACATGCTCACACACCTGTGACAGGCCACACACTTTGAGTTGTCAGAAACCACCCTCTGCTCTTCCTCGTCGAAAATATGCGCAAGGTTGGCACACTGGCTTACACAAACCTTGCAGTCTATGCAGCGGTCCCTGTCCCTGTCTATGATAAATTCAGGCGTAAGCATATTCAGGCTCATACTGCACGTACCTCCGTGTCCCTTTCACTTTCTCTCTTCAATCCGGCATTTGTTCCTGCCATGACTCTTTTACTGTTTCTATTATATTTAAGAAAATTGTTACTTCTGCCGGCATAATCTGCATTGGTTTCAATATGCATATCCACGCCCCGATCCTGAATGCCGGCATTAATATTTACAAGTCCGTTTTCAATATACCGGCTGACATTAACTGTTTCGTTTTCCGTATCATGATCCGCTTCTTCATATCCCGCTGACAGCAGTTCTCCTCCGCGGGGAGACCACACCCTTTCAGGCGTATTGCACACAGCCCTTATTGCCGATTCCTCGCTTGCAGCGTAAACATAATCCCCTTTTTCAGCAGCAATCAGCGAGCGCAGCTTGATCCTGTCATTGAGCGCAAACATGCCCTTTTCACAGCCGAGGATTATCGAGAAGGGGCCGTTGACCAGTGCGCTGCCATATATTATCCTGATTTTTCTCGCACTATCCCTCATTTCATCAGGCATGCGGCTGATCTCATCCCAGAAGGGCGCTGCCATTGCAGCCATGGCCGTGCTCAGGGGGAGGCCGTGCTTTCTGGTTATCAGATCCAGTATGTATGTGATAGCCTCGGTGTCGGTCTGAAGCGTACACTTATATCCGAACATTTCGAGATATCTCCTGTTTGCGTCATATGAAGATATTTCGCCGTTGTGAACAACTGACATGTCCAGCAGTGTAAACGGATGCGCTCCGCCCCACCACCCCGGCGTATTGGTTGGGAATCTGCCATGCGCAGTCCAGAGATATCCCCTGTATTTATCCAGCATATAGAACTCGCCGACATCCTCAGGATAGCCCACCGCTTTGAAAGCCCCCATATTTTTCCCGCATGAGGCAACAAACGCCCCCGGAAGCGAAGAATTGATATGCATGACCCTCCTGACAACAAATTCCTTTTCACGAGCCCCTTCTGCATCGGCATCGGGTATCGATTTAAAATTGTCCTCGTCCTCAAAGGAGAATTCCTCCGCTTCCAGCGCGGCTTCTTTCGGACCGGCAAAATATCTCCATATCAGCGGCGCCTGCTTAATTACCGCCGACTTCCGTGTAGGCATCATTTCTCCGCTTTCTATGTCGAAATACCTTCCGAGGTATTTTTCAGTGCTCATCCTTGCTTCATGCGAATCAAAAAAGATATGTATGGCATACAGCTCTTTTTGCCCGGGGTAAATGCCATAAGCTGCAAAGCCTCCTCCAAGCCCGTTTGAGCGGTCGTGCATCAGTGAAATCGACGTTATGATGGAATCTCCGGAAAACGTTTTCTTCTTCCTGTTGATGATCCCTGCTATCGCGCATCCTGACGGTATCCTTATTACTCCCTCTTTTTGCAGCATTGCGTCAATTCTCCCTTCATGTCTGTTGATTAATCAGCTTATTGATGCCCATATTGCAAGTTTTGCATACGTTTATTGCATTTTGCTGATTCGTGCGTCTCTGCATGTCCCTTTGTAAAAAAAATAAAAAATGCACATCAGGTCTCCTTCTTTGCCCTTCATCGGGCATGCCCCTGTGCATCAGCCTGATGTCATTATACCATCGCCATCCTGGCAACGCAATAGATTAATTTTATTTTTTTATTATTTTTGCAATTTTTCTTTATTGTACTTGCATTTTGATCGAAGCGAAGATTAACTGTTTTTTCATCAGAATGCTGTCAGATGCGTGTTGTATCATAATAAACTGTTACCATAGCAAGTTACCTGCAGCAGCTCCGGCACGCTTACAGCGATGACGCTGAACGTTACGACCTGGCACTAAATCAGAAACGGGCGGGACGACATTACCCTTAGATCTTAGATTTGCCTGCGCAGTCACCGGGTAGTATAATCATACATATAACCTGCTAAGGAGCATTCACTTTGAAAGAAAAAATATATACGATACCCGTCAATGAAGCATTTGCCGTTGACTGCGAGTGTCCCATGTGCCTTCTTGAAAAAAGGTTTGAGGACGAGAAGCTTGAATATATACTGGGTCCCTCCCTGATGGAGCCAGACACAAGAAAAGAAACAAATAAATTCGGCTTTTGCCGCAGGCATTTCGAAATGCTGTACAAAAAGAGCGACAACAGACTTGGCCTTGCATTGATACTCGACACTCATATCCGTCATCATAATTCTAATATGAAAAAGCTGTGTTCCGGCGTTTACATACCGGGCGGGAAGTCTGAAAACCGGACCGCTTTAAAGGGCATCAAGGGGTTATTTTCAGGCCTGTCCTCTTCTCCCGCCGGAACCGGCAAAGCTGCCGAAAAGCTCGCCGAGTATATTTCCACTCTTGAACAAGCCTGTTATATTTGTACCGGCCTTGAGTATACAATGCAGAGGTATGTCGATGTTGTTTTATATCTTTGGGAAAAGGAAACTGATTTTAAAGAAGCTTTCGCCGCCAGGAAGGGTTTCTGCCTGAGGCATTTTCGCGAGCTTCTCGAAGGCGCGGATAAATATCTCAGGAACCAGCCGGCCGCAGAGTTTAAAAGGGAACTCATCCAAATACAGCTTGACAATATGGAGAGAATCAGTCAGGAAATTTTCTGGTTTACAAAGAAATTCGATTACAATAACACGAATGCACCATGGGGGAACTCAAAGGACGCTGTTCCGAGGAGCATTCAAAAAATCGCAGGCTGGCTTGATCTTTAGGCCCCGGTATGTCCGAAGCCTCCGCCCCTGTCATTTCCCACTGAACCCGGATCCGGATGTAAAATGAACTCAGCTCCCAAATGCCTGCAGAACACCATCTGAGCTATCCTGTCACCTTTTTTGATGTAAATGGATCCGTATGGATTTCCGTTTGAGTCAATAAATATTTTCCGGTTGAATATCTCCTGCAGCAATACGGATGAAACACCATCTGTAAGGCTTCCCATAGCCACTCCGGTTCCGGTCTCCGGCCTGGTTTCAGCCTCTGCTCCGGAAGCTGCACCGATGTCTTCCCCGGCAACTGCACCGGCGTCTGCTTCAGCACCCGCTTCAGCCACGCCTGCAGCGCCTTCCTGACCGGTTTTCCTTTTCAGGAGCTCTCCCGTTGTTATACATGTGTACTTTTCCAGCAGTTCTTTTAATAATTCCGGTTTTCCGGCAACAAAAAACGGCAGATCCGACATATTGAAAGTATTATGCAGAATAACTGCCACCGGATCCCTGTAATCACTGTCAACAGTACCCGGTGAATTAGGCACCCTCAACGACGTCCTCAGAGAAAGTCCGCTCCGTGGCCTTATCTGAGCCTCTACCCCCGGAGGCGCGGCAATAATGATGCCCAGGGGCATAAGCTTTGTCTCCCCCGGCCAGATAACCATATCCTCAGTCGCAAACAGATCGCATCCCGCGGAATTTTCCGATGCATATACAGGCATTCTGGCGCCACCAAATGTCCTGATGTATATCCTGATTTTATTGTTTTCACATTCGTTGATTATTTTATCTGTCATTGATTTCTTATCTGTCATTAATTTCTTATCTGTCATTGATCCGTCAATAATTTTTATCCTGATTTTTCGCCGCTGCCTTCCTCATTGAGCTTATCTCGGTTTCCAACCGTACCAGCTCGAACTGCAGGTCCGTATTGCTTTTCTTCAAAGCCTCGTTCTCATTAAAAAGCTTCTTGTTTTGCTCAGAAAGTGTTTTCACTGTTTCTTCGGAATTCTTTGCCTCATTTTTGTACTTTTTCTCGGATTCACTTATTTTTATATACTCGTCTGCCGTATTTATGGCGGTCAGCATCGCTGCCATCGCAGTACTCAGCCTGTTGTTCCTGCGCATGATCTCCGCTGCTTTCCTGTCGACATAAAGAGCAACCTTCTGCATATATTCCTGGCTCTCCTGCCCTACAAGATAGTATTCCCTGCCTGCAATTATGACAGTGACCCTGTTTTTTTCCTCCATATCCATTTCCCGACCATCCTCCCGCTAAATCAAAAATACGGATGTGAATCGCTGAATCGATGAATTAATTGTATACTTATGGCTTCATCAAGTCAATAAAAGGGCGCCCTGCCAGTTACCGCAGATTATTTGGACAGCAATCCGGTTTATTAAGGCCTTCGGGGTCAGAGATATTCTATTACAGTAATCAATTAAAAGCACAGATAAGAATTTCAGTTACCTGCACTGTGTTCAGACAGCCTTATAAATTCCTCCTGCTCTTCTCTGGAAAGGTTTACGAAATAAACATTCCAGCCGCAAAGCCTCACCTGCAGGTTAGCATAGGCATCAGGATGCTCCTGGGCTCTTCTCAGTGCAGCCGGTTCAAAAACATTCATCTGCAGCGCCATTCCTCCCCGCTTCATATATGTTTTCACAATACCGAGCATGGCCGTAAGCCCGTCATTGCCCTGCACCGCCGAACTGTGAAGCATAAGGTCAAGCACCGATCCGTTGGGCGCTCCTGAATAGTCGATTTTAGTTATGGAATCTATGAGGGCAGTAATACCGCTTTTGTCTCCGCCTGTGACAGGACTCAGATTTTTTGATAAGGGCTCATGTGCCTTCCTTCCATCGGGCGTAGCCCCTGTCTTCCTGCCGTATGGGATGCCCCAGTTAATGGAAAAGAATCCGCATCTGTAAACTCCCCCTCGTGCATTAGGCCTGTTATTTATGGAAGAGGAGATAAATCGCGTCAGATCAAGTGTTATCGAATCTGCTTCATCGTCGCCATTACCATACCGTGGGTAACTGCCGGCAAGTTTGAGCCGCAGTGCTTCATAACCCCTCCAGTTTGCGCTTAAAGCCTTTTTCAGTATTTCGTGTGACACGATCTTCTCTTCAAATACGGCCTTTTTTATAATTACAAGGGAATCAACTGCGCTGGCCAGCCCTATGGCGTTAATCGAGGAGTTGTTATATTTCGCACCGCCTGCATATGCGTCTTTTCCCTGTCTGACGCATTCCTCGATGGTCGCGGAAAAGAACGGCGACGGATTTATATCCATGTAGTATTTCTCATAGGCGCTTATTTTTTCAATTGAGCGGTTAATGAAGAAGCTTATCTGCTCTCTGACTGCATTATAGAAACCATCAAAATCCGTGAAGCCATCGCCGGCCTTAAGCCCGATGCTTTTCCCGGTAAGCGGGTCTGTCCCGTTAAATAACACAAGCTCGACTGCTTTTGCCGTGTTTATGACTCCATTGCACGTACAGGGCAACTCCTTGCCCGTCACCGAAGGTTCATAACAGCCGACCGGAGTGTAATTTTTAGCATCCGAACCGCTGATCCCGATATTTGTTAAAGCTGCTCCCACGACTGTGTCATTCATGAAAACAAAGCTGTTTCTGCCGTCCCTTATTGATTTTAAGACAATTTTCAATACTTTTTCAGGGATGCCAGGATGGTATCGTATATGGATTTTGGGATCATTGACATTTAACTTATCGTAAACATCAAGGATAATATATGACAATTCATTTGTGGCATCCTTGCCGTCCGCTCCCGTACCGCAAAGATAAAAAGGCATATTGGCTGAGAATTTTTTAGCATTCAGCCTGATCATAAAATACTGCAGAAGCTCTCGCACCTGTTCAACCGAGTATCTGCCGCTTTCGGTATCCGTCTTGTAAAACCTGTAAAGCAGCCTGTCAAGCCCTCCCAACGATCTTATGATCTCTCCCTCAACATTCTGCTGAATAAAGAATTGGATGAACATCAGCTGCATGGCTTCCAGAATGTCTGACGGCGGATGCAGGGACAGGTTGCGGAGACTCCCGGAAACCAGCCTCATCTTTTCATTTTTCTTTTCTCCGGGCCCTCCTTCACCGGACAGCGCGGCAGCCTTTTCCGCGAGTCGCTTTACGAATGATAAAGCCGCTTCATATACTTTTTCACTTGAATCATAGAAATCTTCCTGTTCCTTTGTAAGCACTCCATTTTTGCTCAGGATGTCCTTCCGCGCAATTTTCAATCTCTGCAGTAACCCGGGAAGCCCAAGTCTGAGAACTGCCTCCCAGTCAGGCAGCGTATGGCTGAAATCCCTGTCTCCGGTATATGCCAGACTCTCCTCTGCCACGCGGTTCATTTCCAGTATGTCTTTCAGGCAGGTCCCTTCGATGTCCTTCTGCCAGGCATTCCGCAGTTTGTACATAATATTGCCGTGGTTGACCCTGTCAGCAAACCAGTCTCTGGGGTCAACTTCAATCTGTGCATTTAACAATATTAATTCTATCATCCTGGCCTTTATCCTTATCCTGGATGACCCTGCTTCGGCCATTTCTCCGGCTGTAACCGCGCACTCAGCACGCAGTTTATCCGGGGCAAGACCGCTTTTGATATCCCAGTCCGGCCTTTCATATTGTTTCATAAGGATTTCCTTATTCTGTTCGAAATCATC
>JAQUNY010000013.1 GCA_028717405.1 Eubacteriales bacterium | reverse complement strand
AAAGAGCTGCACGCTCCTTTGGGATAAATCTTTATCCCCCCATGCAAAGGCTCTGTCAAAAATGGGCTGCCTAAATTCATCCCACTGATTATATCATAAAAATCCGGAGATACTGCAAGACTGTCAGGTATGCCCCCCATATCTCCGCATATCAGAGTTATCAGCCTGAATCTGAATTTATCTTCTTCCCTCCCGGGAAAATAAATATTTATGGCGGATCTATACATGGAATGTAAATATCCGCTCCCCGGTGCACTTTCCAGAAAATCCTCAGTCAGTCTTGCTTTACAAATGCTGCTCTCGGGATTTTTACTCAGGCTTTCCTGACAGTTTACTCTATTTCTTTTTACTGTTTTGAAATCGGCTTCATTCTTCATTTGACAGAAGGCCCCTGACCTGTTCGGCAACCATCAGCTCTTCATCAGTCTCTATAGCCCATACTGCTGTCTTGCTGCAGGCGGAGCTGATTTTTCCGCGTCCCGGATTTCTATTCAGGCTTTCATCTATTTCAATTCCAAGAAATCCAAGTCCCTCGCAGGCCAGCTTCCTGATATCAGGGCTGTTTAACCCTATTCCTCCTGTAAATACCATAGCATCCAGTCCGCCCAGATAGGCGGCGAACATACCGGTATACCCCGCTATATTATCGGTAAATGCCTTTATTGCCAACCCGGCCCTTTTGTTCCCTTCGGCAGCAGCATCCAGAACATCTCTTAAATCGTTGCTTACTCCGCTCAATCCAAGAAATCCGCTTTTTTGGGATAACTGCTCCATTACAGCATCAAGGCTTCCGCCATGCCCGGCAACAAGCTCCGGGATGCAAAATACGTCAAAATCGCCGCTCCTGTTGTTCTGAAACAATCCCGACTGAGGCGTGGCGCCCATGCTTGATGCTATGCTTTTCCCGCCGGATAACGCACACATTGATGAAGAACCACCCAGATGTGCAGAGATTATCCTTTTTGCAGATGGCTCGAACTCCCTCATTTTCATTGCTATATAGGAATGGCTTGATCCGTGAAAGCCGTATTTTCTGATGCCATACGCTTCCTTCCACTCATAAGGGACGCCGTACAGTGTCCTCCATTCGGGTATGTCTGAATGAAATGAGGTTTCAAAACAGGCTACCTGCCTCAATTGGGGACACCTCTCTCCCAGTCGCCTGATCATTTCGGTATAGAGCGGGTTATGTGCCGGTGCAAAAGAAGCATATCTATCCATAGCCTCCAACACAACTTCGTCTGCGATCCTTGCGCCGCTTATCTCGCCTCCGTGAACAGCTTTATAACCAACGGCATCCAGCTCCTTCAGAGACTCAAGGATGCCATGTTCCATGAGTAATTTAATGCAAATATCAAAGGCTTCATCATGGCGACGGCATTCATGCCTGCCATTCTGTTCCAAATGTTTCGTTTCAGTGGAAATAGTAACAGAATAGCGTCCCCCTGCCTCCGCCCCGATATTTTCAAAGCTGCCTGAAGAAAGCACAATGTAGCCTTTAAGCTCAGAGTTTACCGGATTGTCTGGCTCATTATGATCGTATTTGTCATACAAAAATAATTTAAATTTAAAGCTTGTTGAGCCAAGGTTTAAAACTAAAATTTTCATTCACTGTATTCCCCGGCAAAGGCAACCATCGCCTTTTCGAAGCATTCCATCGGGACTCTTGCGCTGCCTGCGCCGATCAGCCCTCCCTCATGGTTGAACATACCGCCGTGAATCTCGGGTGCTATTCCTGTCTTCAGCACCTTTCTTATGTCAATACCAACCGGCAGAAAATCAAAGTCCAGATTTGGTATAGAAAAATTATGATTCTTCTTTATACATATCTGTTCCATTTCTCGTGTCAAAGCTATGGACTCTTCAAGTTTCATTCCCCTGAGATTACAGACTATCGGGCTTGCCGCTGCTGCCAGCCCTCCCATGCCGGCACATTCGACTACACAGCTGTCGCCTATCCAGGGCAGCTGGTCTTTTTCGCTATAGCGGCTGGAGGTATAGCGTCCCTTCATCATTGGCGCGGGCGCAGTGAACCAGCGCCCTTTTAATCCTGCTACTTTGATCCCGAATTCAAGAGCATTCCCGCCTACGGCTGTTACCATCGTCGACCACTCCACGTCTTCCGCCGCCATGAGCGCCGCTTTGCTGGCTCCCTGTCCATAGCAGTGAAAGAACCTCGGCGTTTCAACTATGTATTCTATAACTTTTAAAATTCTATCTTTTTCCTGATCCATCCTGAAAAGAAAAGGCAGCACTTTTTTATCAAAAAGCAGATCTGCAGCAGTCTGCCTGGTATGGTTCTCATCCCCCATCTGCATACCCTCTGCCAGTATAGGCTTGATCGGCAAACCGCCCATAGAAATAATCATTTCTCGCATGACCGGAAATAGTTCTTCTCTCATAAATCGCAGGTTTTCAGCTATTTCAGGTGAGTAGAGCCCCCATCCGCACAATCCGCCCTGGAAAGGGCCTTCTGCCGGGAATGTCGCAGCTCTTTTCCCTGAAGTCCTGTCCTCTATGACCATCATCTCCACAGATTGGGTGATTATTCCTGTTCCTGCTCCGACAGTATTATGGTCCAAAGCAGTGCTTATTTTGATCTCTCCCGCCTTGATCATTTTGTCGGCTTCCTCCTCCGATGCCGCCCATCCTTCAAAAAGCGCGCCGCTTATCATTCCTCTCTTATGAAGGCCGCACATATCCTCATACCCTATCGGAGGTCCCGAATGCAGAATCATATGATCTTCAAGGCCTTCAACAATTTCACCGGCAGGCATAATGTCGACCCATGCCGGATCTGACTCAACAATACAATCAGCAGCTCTTTCATTTGCAGCCGCAATTCTTTCACGAATACTCATCTTTCTTTCTCCCTTTGATCTCTTTGCTTTTTAAAGGAATTCATCCAGGATTTCCTTAATCTTGCCGCTTTGTTTGACCGGAGGCTTCCAGTTTATATGAACAGCTTTTACATTCTGCTTCCTGAGAGCGTCATAAAAGTTCCTGAGGCCGATATTGATCACCCTGAGGCCTTCATCTTCATTTTTATCGCTTTCTGTTCCGGAGCCATCATTAACAGGTTCAGTTTGGGAGCAGCTCGCAGATACAATTCCCCGGGGCGGTCCTGCTTTTTTATACAACAGTAAATCACGTTCCTTATATCCCGGAACAGATACATCTCTTTCATCAGTTCGATTCGTTTCATTAATTCTATTAAGAGATTCGATAATGGCAGCTGCAATCTTCGCGCTCTGGAAGTTACTGCCAGCTACAACTGCTCCGGCTTCGGCAAGGAGCCTTTCTTTTGCCGGTACATCCTGTGGATCACCTTCAGATCCGCAAACAGCCGTAACAAAAGATATGCCGCCGTTGTTTTCTTTGTGTTTCCTTATAGCTTCCGCAAAAGGTGTAACAGGGTCTTCATGGACCCCGGGGCCTGTAATAAAATCAAGCACAATTACTGCAGTTTCAGGATCTTCCATTTCTTTTAAAAAACGTCCGAAACGTATTGCCGGGTCAAAAACAGGATGAGGTGCATTATTAGTAAAGTCCTCTGACCCAAGATCAAGCACGGTATGTCCCTCGCTCTTAAGATGTGAACCCAGCTTCTGCGCATAGGCAGTTTTCAGATTGCTGAAGAGTTTCAGGCTGCTGCCGCGGCTTTTCAGATAAATCATGCTCTCCTCTGCGAAAGTTCCTCCGCAGTAAAGAGCACGCAGATACTTCCTGTTTTTCCCGATTTTCTTTGCCTCATGCTGCGCCAACTCGTGAATTTGCTGCTCTGAAAATCCAAATTCAATCATCTCTCCGGTCATTGTCCGGACTGCTTCAAGAGCAGCTGCTTCAAGGCTTAAAGCCGGTTTTACATTATGACCGTCATAAAGAGTGCTTTCTCCTCCCAGAAAAACCGTAATTACTTGCTTATTTAATTTATCAGCCTCTTCCAGTACTTTTCCCATAACGTTGTTATCGGCTAGCTTAGATACAAGTACTATAACTGAAGTAACAGGATCCACATCCAGTTTTTTCATCCCTGCGATCATTGTAAGGCCATCATTTCCGGGATACAAATCACGTCCTCCCGTACCTATGATTGACGAAACTCCGCTTCCGCATTTTTCTATAATGCAGGCAATCTCCTGAGCACCGCTTCCGGAAGCTCCGACTATACCCGCGTTACCTTTTCTGATTATGCTTCCCGCTGCAAGTGCTGTTCCTCTGATGAGCCCGACTCCGCAGTCAGGGCCCATGACAAGCCTTCCTCTCTCCAGGCCAAGCCTCTTTAGCCTTGTTTCTTCTTCCAAAGGCACATTGTCACTGAAGATGAAAACATCAAGGCCCATTTTTATTGCTTTTTCAGCCTCCTCTGAGGCGTTTTCTCCGGGCAGCGATATCTGCACAAGATCATATGGGTCCTTATCAAGATCTATCTGATCAAGCGTCGAATACTGCCGGACGTTCCCTTCCCTTCCTCTTGCAGGAGACTCTTTATGATCAAGTATATCCTCCGCCATGGCAGAAGCTTCATCAGCCTGCCTGTCTGTGAGAGCTGAAACAGCTATCACAAGATCATTTGCTCCGATATCCTCTGGGAGCTTGAATCCAAGCGATGCAAGCACCTCCAGATTGGCAGGCGTAGCCATTGCTACCTCTGCGTTTATAACTCCCGGAGCTTTTTTAACCTTATCACTGACAGACATCAACGATACAGAATCTGAATATCTGTTTTTCTTCACTGCTATTCTTTCAGCCAACTATTTTCATCCCTTCCAATGTCTGATCGCCGGGCCGGCATCACCTTTAATAATACGAACAGAGAATTCAGAGTTTTCTTTTTTGTCAATACTGCGTTTCTTACTGTCCTTCCTGATATGGCATCCTGCGCTGTCTGTTCTGGCCAGGGCCGAATGTGCCAGCAGTATTGCCGCAGTGATGTCATTATTCAGTCTTATCCGCGAATATGCCTCTGCCGGACACGAAGGCGGCACTTCCCCGGACTCTTTTAATAAACCGGCAAGCATGTTTTCCAGTTCCACGAGGGCATTTTCCATCACATTTCCTTCTCTGATAACATTGAATCCTCCGGCCAGAAGATCCTCCATATTTTTCCTGTACTGTGCCTCTTTGTCTCTGTAAGGATAGTCTATGGCTTTACCTCTGGTATCCGCATCTTCGGCAACATCAACATCTTCAGCATCTTTGGCAAAATCAAAATGAATATTGTCAGGCTCCCCGCTTATTTGTTCAGCCTCACAGTGCCCTGAGATGCCGGTAATTGCAGAAATCCAGGCAGATATCTCCTGTTTCTCCGCCCTGTCATTCTCGGGCATACTATCCCCGCCAGTTCCCAAACTTCCCGGTGCCATGGACAACAGATACCTTCCGGCACTCAATCCGGCACTCCGTCCAAATACAAGTGTCTCAAGTCCTGCATTGCCGCCGATCCTGTTAGCTCCATGTATGCCTCCGGTTATTTCGCCGCAGGCAAAGAAGCCCTTCAAATTCGTCGAACAATCAGGCTGTATAACAACTCCTCCAAGAGAAGTATGCGGTGCGGGCGCCACTTCAATATACTCTTTCGAAATGTCCATGCCTGCCTCTTCATATCTTCTTACGTAAATGCTGTAGGATTTCAGCAGTTTTTCTCTTCCCACTCCTGTTGCATCAAAATATACACCGCCATGCTTCGTTCCTCTCCCGGAGTCAATTTCACTGTACATACATGCCGATAACACATCTTTGTTCACTCTCTCTGCATCCGGCCCATACCGCGTCATAAATCTTTCTCCGGCTGAATTTCTAAGTACAGCCCCCTCATAAAACATGGTCGTTATCATGCCTTTTCCCTTAAGCACTTCGGGGTATACGGAAACAGCAGGCTCAAACTGTATAAACTCCATGTCGGCAAGTTCGGCTCCGGCTTCATAAGCCATAGCTATTCCATCACCGCTGATATCCGATGTATTGGTCGAAGAAGGAAATATACGGCAGAAACCTCCCGTTGCCAGGATCACCAGCTTTGCCGAAATAAACCTGAAATCTGATTTTTCTGTGTCATATACCAGAGCTCCTTTAACCTCGCCCTTCTTAGTGTAAAGCCTCAATGCCCTCATTGTGTTCGAAAAGTTGCAAAGGCCTGACGCTTTAAGCTCTCTGCGGACAAAAGATATAATTGCCGGACCGGCGGAATTTTCCGTACAGACGACCCTCGGATAAGATGCACCAAGCGGGCGTAGCAGATCATAACTTCCATCCTCTGACTTTTTGAACGTTATGCCCTCGGCTTCAAGCAACTTTACTATACCGGTACTTTCATTGCAAAGCTTTTCCACCAGTTTCCTGTCATTTATGTATGCTCCGCTTTTTAAGGTGTCGTCGACGAAAGCCTCTTTAGTATCATCCCTGTGTAACACAGCGCTGAATCCATGCACGAAGGGGGAGGCACCGGCTCCGTTTCTCAGGATCATGATTTCCGGAGCTGTGTGCCCAGCCTCCTTTAGCAGAAATTTTGCAGCGATAAGCCCGGAAAGCCCTCCGCCAATAATCAGCGCATCTGTTGCCACGATATCAGAACTGATTTTATTCATAACAATTTCTCCGTCCTGTCTCCTTCCTCCATCCACAGTTTCAGTCTTGCCCAATCTTCATCTTTACTGAGTCTTCTTAATTATTGTTCACTATACTTCCCATATCCCGCCTTTTGCCATTGAGCTTACGTTTTTGGCAAACAGGTTGAGATACCTTTTATATTCACCGCCTTCAAATTCCCATTTGAATTCTTCAGTACGGACTTTAACTTCATCTTCGCTTATAAGCAAATCGATTTTGCGTTTTGCTATATCAATATGAATATCATCGCCGTTGCGGACAATTGCCAAAGGACCGCCCAACGCAGCTTCAGGCGAAAGGTATCCCACGCTCAGTCCCGAAGTCCCTCCCGAGAATCTGCCGTCAGTTATTACAGCGCATGAATAGAACAGCTCCGGAATACCCTTGAGCTCTTCCTGAAGTGTAAATGCCGTAGTCCCAAATCGCCCTTTTAATCCCATGAATCTGAGCACAACCGCATCACCCGGCTTTATTTCCCCTCTGCGCAGCGCATCAAGGCTATCCTGCAGCGCCTCATATACCCTGGCTTTACCGGTAAACGTCATCAGCTGGTCCGGAACTGCCGCAATCTTTATTATTGCCCCTTCAGGCGCAAGAGATCCGTAAAGAACACCTATCCCCGGCTTTTTCATGACCGGATTTGAAATGGGCCTGATAACTTCGCTGTTGTAATTGGGAGCATTCCTGACGTTCTCTTCTATAGTCTTCCCTGTAACAGTCAGGCACTTGCCATTCAGGACCGGAAGCAGTTCCTTCAGCATTGCTGACATACCTCCCGCAAGGTCAAAATCCTTCAGGCTGTAAGGTCCTCCCGGTGCCAGATGCGACATGAGCGGCACTTCATTTGAGGCTTCGTCAAAATATTTCCACCAGGGCAGATCATAACCTGCTTCATGAGCGATAGCCGGTATATGCAGAATCAGGTTGGAAGATCCCGCTACCGCCATATCCAGTTTTATTGCATTCTTAACAGCATCAACGGTAACAATTTTACGCGCTGTTATTCCTTTCTTTACAAGCTCCAATATCTGTTTTCCAGCCTGATATGCGAGAAGATACAGACGCGGGCTGACGGCTGACATAGATGAATTGCCCGGCAGAGTAAGCCCCAGGGCTTCAGCTATCATGCACATGCTGTTTGCCGTCGTCATCGAAGAACACGCCCCGCAGATCCCCCATGAATCTGAGATCAGCTCATTGTATTCACCCATGTCGATCTTGCCTTCCTTGGCTGTACCAACCTTGTCCTGTGCGTGTATGTGTACTACTTCCTTTCCCCTGTGCTGTCCGAGAGGCATATAACCGCCGGTGACAACTATAGTCGGTATATCCAGACGCGCTGCAGCCATCAGATGCCCCGGGACAATGGAATCACATGTCGACAGCATCACCATTCCGTCAAAGAAATTCCCCTCGACTGTTATTTCGACCTGGTCGGCAATTGAATTACGGCTTGGTATCTCAATATATTTTGGATCCTTAAGGACCATGCCGTCACATATGGCGGTCGTCATAACTTCGAGCGGCAGGCCGCCGGCTTCCCTTATGCCCTGTTTTACTCTCTCGGCAAGCTTGTCGAGGTGCACATGCCCCGGATTGTATTCATTCCATGAATTTACCACACCAATAAGCGGCCTTTGAAGCTCAGCCTCCGAATATCCCATGCCCAGCATAAGACCTCTGCGGCATTCCGATGCTTCCCCGAACTCCCACCTGCTTCTGAGTTCTACATTTTTAAAATCATCCATTTTTCTACCTGTTTTTGACCTTTCTGGTATTATTATACCATTACATCCTTTTATTATTTATTCGGTTTATAACATCGCGTCTATAGCGCCGTCGATCGATTGCCCGCCGTCTATAAAGAAAGTCTGGCCCACTATAAATCCCGATTTGGAATCATCAGCAAGAAACAGGACCATTGGAGTAATGTCATCGACAGAACCCAGATGCCCGGCCGGTATTTTTCTTAAAAACCCGTTCAGTTCAGCCTCATTATACCTCGTGGTGGTCTTGGTCGAAATAAATCCCGGAGCTATGCAGTTAACATTAATGCCGTATTTTATGACTTCAACTGCAAGCGCTTTTGTGAACATGTTCAGGCCTGCTTTAGCAGCGCAGTACGGAAGCAGTTTTCTTCTGACATATGTTACCTCGCTGTGTATAGAGCTTATATTGATGATTTTTCCTCTGGTCTTTTTTGAAATCATATCTTTTACCGCTGATTTTGAGCAATAAGCTGCTGCGCTCAGATTGAGTCTTATCTGTGCATCCCAATAATCGAAGGGCATATCCTCAAAACCGCCCTCCGGTATTTTAAGGGCGCCTCCGGCGTTATTAACCAGTACATCAATTTTTCCAAAATCCTTTATAAATCTTTCAAGCATATCCTCACAGGATTTACGGTCACTCACATCAGCAAAATATACTTCAGCCCTGCGTCCCTTTTCCCTTACTCCCGCGGCAGTCCTTTCGGCTCCATCGCTGTCCTTGAAATAATTGACTCCGATATTGCAGCCTTCCTGTGCAAAAGCAAGAGCTGTCGCCGCTCCTATACCATGTGAAGAACCTGTTATCAAGACGTTTCTGATCATCTTCGTTATCCTCCTGTTTCTTTAATATGCGCGGCTATTGTATACATAGCCAGGAATAAAAATTCAGGCTCTTTTGCGCCAAGAGCAGCAAGCACCCTTCTGGTGACTATGGCTGTATCCCTTTCTCCATCTGCCATAGCCGCGTTAACAAGAGATGAGTTTCTGGCTGTTATTTCGCTGCAGATCTCCAGACACTCTTTTACTTTATCCGCGCCTTCAATTGCTGTATCAATAGGAACGTACTTATGCCCTGTCAGGATGTTATTGATCTTCATGTCCATTAAGCGTTTAAGAGTCGCTTTATACATGTCGAGGTACATATAGAAGCTTATTCCCTGGACGGGCGTACCGTTTCCCTGAAGCGTATCTCCCGTTATAAGGGTCTGCGAGCGCAGATCCAGCCAGGATACAGTGTCATCGTCATGTCCCGGCGTATGGACCAGCTTCAGGAAGCCGCACATAATATCTCCATCATCAAGTAGCATATCGGGATCAACTCCCCTGAGAGATACTGAAGGCGGACTGCTGTGCATCGGGAATCGTGCTCTTATAAGTTTATTATACTTAAGCGGATTTTTCATTTTATCAAGAGAAGCCCTGAATGTCGCTATTTTTATTGATGGCGCAAGCTCCCTTATCCTGTAATGTCCTCCTATATGATCTCCATGAGTGTGTGTGTTAAGGAGCCAGTCTATCCTGTCCAATGCAAGGCCCTCTCCGGCAAGCGCAGGAATAAGAGTTTCATCAATCACTTTCTTATCAGCCCCACTGTCTATAAGGACGGATATCCTTTTGGTGCCCCCCGGTGTCACATCTTCGCCTGAAACCAGAGTGATACCGCTCCAGGAGTCACCGAAAGGAGACTCCAGCACCTTTATTTCAGGTACATTTACTAGTTTTTGCTTAAATCTGAGCATACTTCCCTCCATCTCCCCTTCTGCAGATAAACCGCATAATTAACCAATTTGGCATGAACATCATAGCCGGGCAGCGCCATTCATAATCAAATAAATACTTATTAATTATGCAGTGCAATCACATTGTACTATAGGCCGGAAATCAACTCAATAAATACTGTCATATTGGTTTATTATGCAATGTTTTTGCGATTTGGAAGTTTATTTTTTATGCTTTTCATCTTGATAAAATGTTTTCAGGCCAGGCAATGTTCTTCTCATAAAGTAATTATCTCATGGTTTATCTTGCTTGTCCCGATCATCCTGTCCGGATCCGGAAGCTCCATAGCTTCGTAATATCATTTTCAAGCCTTCAGTAACCTCAACTGTGCCATCCCGCATGACCCATATTGCTTCCACATCTTCAAGGGAGTTAATAAATGCTCTGCCCTCAACACAGGGCATCAGGAAAACCGCAGTAGAAAGAGCGTCAGCAAGGCCGGAATCAGCAGTCACTACTGTTACGCTTTTAAAGTATTCACCGGGCATCAATGTTTCAGGATCGATTATATGATGATACCTTCTGCCGTCGACAATATAATATCTCTCGTAATCACCGCTTGTTACGACGGAACCGTTATTCAGATAAACTACATCCAGCAGTTCGCCATCAGATAACACAGGTTTTTCAGGGTCGTGTATGCCAATGCCCCATCTCGCTCGCACCCCGTCAAGAGGCTTGCCTGTGGTCCTGATATTTCCTCCTGCGCTTATTATCCCTGAAATCAGGTTCCCGTCCTTCTGCAGTTCCGAAACCACCAGTTCGGTAGCATATCCTTTGGCAAGTGCTCCGACATCAATCTTCATCTGTGGATCGCTGAGATAAACTGTTCCTTTTTCTCTGTCTACAATGATCTTTTTTATATCGATATGCCTCGCTGCATCCTGTAGAATTTCCTCCGGAGGTAGGGCTGCCATATCAGGCTCGTTTATCCCTTTTTCACGATAGTTATGCCATATTTCAAGCACAGAGCCCATTGCGGCATTTACGATGCCGCCGGTCATATCCGCGCATTTAAGGGCAAATTCCAGCAGACCGATTATCTCTTCCTCTACCGCAATTGGGGCAGCTCCGGCATGGTCATTTATCGTTTTCAGATTATTGATGCCTTCATATTCATTGTAAATGTCAAATAATTTATGGAGTTCCGTAAACCTTTTTCTTATTTTTTCATAACAATCACTGAACTCATTTTCATTTTTTGCATATGCTACAACAGTTATCACAGTATCAAATGATTCAAAAAAGCTGTCTGAATATTTGATATAAGCACCTTCGGTTTCAGTCTGGTATACACAGCCGGTTATTGGCATCGTTATTAAAGCTGTAGTTGTCAGCAAAGAAATAATCAGAATAACAGTCAATGTGCCCCGAGTTCTGCCAAAAATTTGCAGTGACAGCATATTAACATGATTCAATGATTTCTTCATATATTTCCTTTATATTCATAAATGTTGATTTTTATTATCAAAATTCAAAGGCAAAGCTCCCGTTTCAGCAACGTGAGCTTTGCCTTCTTTGATAATCCGGGTGTCAACAACAATGTCTTCCATTTAAACTGATATAATCCAACTCTCAGGATGCTTCATTTTGCGTTTGCCACAGCCTCGTCGGCAGCCATAAGGTAATCTTTTACATTAATGGTTACAGAGGATTTTAATTCCGGCTCATCCGGCACTGCAGGATGGCTGGCATCCTTCTCATAGGTTTTCATTGCCTTTATTTCATCTATTGTTTTGCCATTCATCCATCCGGCAAGTGATTCAGACTGCTGATACCAGTCCTTCTGAATAGAAGACGCGCGGATCATGCCGTATTCGCTGCCAAGTTCCAGTTTGCTTCTGAATGCGCCGGCTTTGTCTGTGGTAATTTTTCCGGCATTATCAAATTGTATTTTTGTCTGTGCCGTGTCAATTATTGCTCCGGCAACCTTGCCCTCAGCATCCATTGTAACAGCTGTGATCACGGCATCTATCTGGGCGAGGGGCAACACTTCAGTTCCGTCTTCGTTTTTTAAGTAGCTCTTTGAACTCTTAATAGAAATCTCATGACCAATTCCAAGAGTTTTTGCTCCCGGAGCCGCTTTGGCATTAACATAAGCCTTTTCAAGAGCGGCAAGATAATCACCAACCGTAATAGTGACGGCAGATTTAAGCTCAGGAACATCCGGCACGGCAGGATGACTCGCATCCTTTTCGTATGTTTTCATATTCTTTATTTCAGCTGCTGTCTTGCCTGTCATCCAGTCTGCCAGAGCACTGGCCTGTTCAAACCATTCTTTTTTGATTACAGATGCTTTCACCATATTATAATCAATGCCAAGCTCAACTTTGGTCTTAATTGGGGCATCGAAATCTGTGGTTATTTTCAAATCTTTATCAAACTGCACTTTTGCCTGCACAGTATCTATCACTGCTTTTACGACCTTGCCGTCTTTGTCGAATAAGGCGGCTACAATAACAGTATCTGCCTGACCCAAAGGGAGTACCTCTCCGCCTGTGCTGTCAACTCCGAGATCCTTTGAGCTTTTGATAGTCGTGATGAGCCCCAGACCTATTTTTGTGTCGCTGCTCTGAGCGGCAGCAGTCTGGCTTGCAGCGGCATCTGATGTCACATCAGAGCCATCCGGAGTTTTTCCTCCGGATTCGCAGGCTGCAAGGAAACTGAAAGCAAAAACCAGGACCATCATTAAAGATAATGCTTTTCTCATATACTACACCTTTCCTTTCGCATTTTTACGGCTATCATTATTTTACCTGCCAATAAAAGTAACATTGCGATTTTACCATAAAGGAGTCATTATTACAACATTATCGTTAAAGCTTGTGTTATTGTTGAAGTTTCAAAGCTCCCTGATTCATGTGCCGCTCTTCCAGGATGCAAGATAAACTTTTTGTTCTTTTGTCAGGCTGTCGATCTCAATACCCATAGTTTCAAGTTTGAGCCTGGCTATCTCACGGTCGATATCCGCGGGGATGACATATACTTTGTTCTTCAGGCTCTTATGGTTCCTGACCAGATACTCTGCGCCAAGTGCCTGATTTGCGAAACTCATGTCCATGACTACTGCCGGATGCCCCTCTGCAGAAGAAAGATTAAGCAGCCTTCCTTCTGCCAGCAGATAGACCTTCCTGCCATTTTCAAGGGTGAATTCCTCAACATATTCCCTGACTTTTTTTCTGGAAACAGACATTTTTTCAAGTGCCCCTATACATATCTCATCATTGAAATGCCCTGAATTTGCGATTATCACACCGTCTTTTGCTTTTCTGAAGTGTTTGATATCAATAACGTTGAGATTTCCCGTCACCGTTATTACTATATCCGCTTCAGGCATAGCCTTTTCAAGCTTCATAACCCTGAAACCGTCCATCAGCGCTTCAATAGCCTTGATATGGTCTACCTCGGTCACAATCACATTGGCTCCCATTCCCTTTGCCCTCATTGCAAGTCCTCTTCCGCACCACCCGTATCCGCATACAACAAAATTTTTACCGCAAAGCAGTACATTCGTAGCTCTGAGCAGTCCGTCAAGAGTGCTCTGCCCGGTGCCATACCTGTTGTCAAAAAGATGCTTAGTATCAGATTCGTTCACTGCGATAACCGGGAAACGGAGCGCCTTATCCCTTTCCATGCTTTTCAGCCGGATCACCCCGGTTGTAGTTTCCTCAGTGCCTCCCAGTACATTTTTAAGCAGGGTATCTTCATATCTGCTGTGAAGAAGCCCCACCAGGTCCGCACCGTCGTCCTGTGTCATATCAGGCTTGTGTTCTATTGCGGAAATCAGATGCCTGTAATATGTATCTCTGTCTTCGCCCTTAATGGCATATACTGCTATTCCATAATCTTCTGCAAGCGAGGCAGCAACATCATCCTGTGTCGAAAGAGGATTTGATGCACAAAGCGCTATATCTGCACCGCCTTCTTTTAGCGTCCTCACAAGGTTTGCGGTTTCTGCCGTAACGTGCAGACAACAAGACATTCTTTTCCCTTCCAGGGGCTTTTCTTTTGAAAATCTTTCTCTTATAGCTTTCAGGACTGGCATCTGCCTGTCTGCCCAATCGATCCTGAGCCTCCCCTCGCCGGAAAGTGATATGTCCCTTATGTCGTACTTTATACCTGTTTTACCTTTTTTATTCCCCATGTTTCCCCTCCCGGGCTTAATTCCCTGAATAAATTTAATACAATTACAGTTTTAACTGCTGATCATACTTTCTTAGCCGTCATGATAAATACCGACGGATGAATCTTCGCAGAGTCGATAATCTCGAACCTGATATCCCTGAATCCCGCATTTTTGAGCCATGCAGTTACTGTCCCCGACTGAAATCCGTTCCATATGTCGTGCTGCTTATCCTGAAGCTCCTTGTTCTCATGTTCGGTAAAATCCGCTATGAATAACGATCCGCCCTTTTTCAGGAGCCTGTGCATCTCTTTGATAGTCACCTGCGGAATCGGGGAATGGTGCAGGAACATGCTCGCGCAGACCATATCAGCCGAAGCATTTTCGAGAGGTACATCGTCAGCGTCTGCTTCGAGTATCTCTATATTATTCAGGCTCTCTTCACCTGCTCTTTTTGCCAGTTCACGAAGCATTTCCGCCGAAATATCCACCGCTATAACCCGTCCTGCTTCCTTTGCCGCAGTTCTTGCAAGGTAGCCGCTTCCTGAACCTATATCCACAACGGTCATGTCCCTTTTCAGCAAACCTGACCCCGTCAATGCCCTGCTGATATTTTCGTCGTAATATTCCCTGCGTATATTGTCCCACTCAGGGGCGATACTGTTAAAAAAATCTTTTGTTTCGGCTTCGCTGGAAGAATAAGTCTGTGAATCTCCCCGCGATATCCATTCTATGAGAGCCGACCTGCTGAATCGCCATTCACGGCCTATTTTACGTGCCGGCACTTTTTCTTCTTTCAAAAGCTTTATAAAAGTTTTAACGCTGACACCAAACAATTCCGCGGCATCATCAAGGTTCAGTATTTCTTTCGCCGGCATAGCCCTGGCACCTCCGCTCCGGTTGATCTTTCCCAATTTGCTCTCTACAGATATTATATACCATCATATGCATTGTAACAACCTTTAATTACGCTTTAATTCATTTAATTACTTTGACTTATTTTTGCGATCTGACTCGTTTATACAATCCGACCCGATTTTCCGGTTCAATCAGGGATTATATACTGCTGACGCAGTCTCAAACCACATCACCTGCTGGCACAATTCATTCAACCCGGCCACATTGATATTATTTTTGCGACAAGCCTTACAAAAGTATTTTCAACTTTCCCCGAAACACTCATAACATCATCATGGCTGATTTCTTTATCTCCTGTTCCTGCAGCCGAATTAGTTATGCAGGATATGCCTATCACTTCTATTCCGGCATGTCTTGCCGCGATCACCTCCGGCACAGTCGACATCCCCACAGCGTCAGCCCCCAGTCCTGAAAGTGCACGGATCTCCGCCGGAGTTTCATATGACGGTCCTTGCATATACGCGTAAATACCTTTTTTTAAATCAATGCCTTCCTCAAGAGCAGCAGCTTGGGCGATCCTCATCAGCCTTTCCGAATAAGGTTTAGACATATCCGGAAATCGCGGGCCGAAATAATCCGATTCATTGCCTCTCAGAGGCGAAGGCGTAAACATTCCGAGATGGTCTTTTATAAGCATAAGATCTCCGGGCAGAAATTTTTCTCCTGTTCCGCCGGCAGCATTTGTTACAAGCAGCCCTTTTATACCGCAAAGCTTCATTATCCTGACGCCTGAAACCACCTTTGCCATATCATGTCCTTCATAGTAATGAAAACGTCCTTTCATGGCAATGACCGGTGTTTTCCCGACCCTCCCCCAAATAAGCCTGCCCTCATGGCCTTTTACAGTTGTCTGAACAAAGCCGGGTATTTCAGCATAATTCAGAGATCCTCCTCCCGAAATACAGTCAGCAAAAGCTCCCAGGCCTGATCCAAGGATAACTGCCACTGCGGGTGTTTCCTTCAAACCGCTGATCCTGATTTCTTTCATTATGTATTCAGCTGCATTTTTTAAGCCGGTCAAATAGCAGTTCTCATCATATTTTTTCTGATTTCCCATATCTGCCTCCCTTTGTCCCTTTTGATCCTGCCGCTTATACCTGATTACTCATATTTAACTTATACAATCATTATACCTTAATCATTATACCTGAGGTTAATTCTTCTGTACCGGCCGGTTATCAATGATCTCTCCAGTCTACCCGGGGGATCCCATATTGAGTTTTTGCACCGAAATAAACTTCATAAATATTTTATAATATTTTATAAATCCATTATACTTATTGCAAAAAGTCGTCATATTTAATAATATAGAGGTTAAGTCTTAAAGGCCACGCACGTTTCGCGTCCTGAACTACCTGGAAGTCAGAAGGGAGCAGCAGTAATGTACTCAGATTTTAAAATCATAAAAACAACATCTCCTAAATCAAGGCCTGATCAGAACAACCTTGGTTTTGGCAAATATTTTACCGACCATATGTTCATAATGGACTATACTGAGGGAAAGGGATGGCACGACCCCAGGATCGTACCCTATGGGCCGCTTCCCCTTGAGCCTTCAACAATGGTCCTCCATTATGGGCAGGCAATTTTTGAAGGGCTCAAGGCCTATAAGGCAAAGGATGGATCCATACAGCTTTTCCGCCCATACAAAAACATGGAAAGGATCAATATTTCAAATACCAGGATGTGTATTCCCCAAATTGATCCCGAGACCTGTGTCAGAGCAGTAAAAGCAATCGTTGACACCGACAGGGACTGGATACCGACAGCCGAAGGTACTTCCCTTTATATAAGGCCGTTTATTTTTGCGACTGATGCATATCTTGGCGTAAAACCTTCATCAACGTATAAATTCATGATAATCATGTCGCCTGTCGGAGCCTACTATCCTCAAGGTATAAATCCAGTGAAGATCTATGTCGAAAGCAAATATGTCAGGGCGGTAAAAGGCGGCACCGGCTTTGCCAAAACACCCGGCAACTATGCATCAAGCATCAAAGCCCAGATGGAGGCTTATGAAAAAGGGTACATCCAGGTCCTGTGGCTTGATGGTATAGAAAGAAAATATATTGAAGAAGTCGGCTCAATGAATGTTTTCTTTAAAATCAACGGCGAAATAATTACTCCTTCTCTGGAAGGAAGCATACTGGCAGGCATAACGCGTGATTCGTCGATCTTCCTGCTGAAAAAGTGGGGATATAAAGTTACAGAACGCCGTATTTCGATCGATGAGATTTTTACCGCTCATAAAAACAGTGCCCTTGAAGAAGCTTTCGGCACGGGAACAGCGGCAGTGATTTCTCCCATTGGGGAGCTGAACCGCGATGGCAATAGTATCATAATCAACAATAACGAAATAGGTCCCACATCAATGAATCTTTATAATACCATAACCGGCATTCAAAGCGGCACTGTCAAAGATGAGGCGGGTTGGATAGAAAAAGTCTGATCAGGTTCCTGCTTGCATTTCTGATATGCTCTGTGGTCAGTTTCTCAGCTTTGTGGGCGTCATGCGCAATAATAGCGTCAAGTATGGCCCTGTGTTCTTCGAGTGCTTTTTCCGCTCTCATGGGAGATTGGAAGGACATGCTCCTTGCTTTCTGCACATAATGATGAAATGTGCTCAGAGTATGCATCAGAGGCTTACTTTTTGACGCTTTGAAGATAATATCATGAAATTTTGAATCATAATCCATGAGCCGGCTTGTATCCTTCTTATGAGTATAAAATTCAGCCAGGTCGACTGTTTCCTTAAGTTCCTCCAGCTCAGCTGAAGTGATTTTCTCTGTTGCCCATCTTGCAGCCAGGCCTTCGATCATCATTCGTATTGTATATATATCTTCAATATCCTGAGCGGAGATGCCCGTAACAACAACTCCCCTGTAAGGAAGCGCTTTTACAAGCCCCTCAAGCTCCAGCTGCCTGAGTGCTTCCCGGACAGGCGTCCTGCTTACGCCAAGTTCCTCGCAGAGACTTGCTTCAGTCAGGTTTTCTCCCGGCTGATACCTGCCGTTGAGTATATCCTCCCTTACATGATTGAATATCTTTGTTCCCAAAGGGCCTTCATATACTTCTGAATTTATCGGTTCATGCACGGACACGGCCATCCTCCTCTCAACTGCAGTACAGCTGGATCAGATACAATTCAGCTTAATCAGATAACAAGGTCAAAAAAGTCAGGCACTATTTTCCTTATTGCTTCAAGTAGTTCATTTTCAGATAATGAAGTCGTCCTTCCCCCATTATACTGACTATCCACCCAGTCTTTGATTTTTGCAACTCTGGCATCCCTCTTGTCGATCTTTTTTACACCCTCAAAACCAAAATACGCATTTATCCAATGAGCAATGCCTGCAAGTCCGGAAGTCTGGTTTATGGTAACTCCTGCCGGTCTTTTCAAGAGCTTCACAGTATTAAAAATGTTATATATCTCTTCATCCTTAAGCAGACCGTCGGCATGTATCCCCGCCTGGGTAACATTGAAGCTTTTTCCGACAAAGGGCGTCCTCGGGGGGATATCATATCCAAGTTCTTTTTCATAATATGCAGCGATTTCAGTAATCACAGTCGTATCCATGCCGTCAAGCGTGCCTCTTAACTGACCATACTCGATCACCATTGCTTCCAGGGGCGTATTCCCTGTCCTTTCCCCGATACCCAGCAGGGAACAGTTTACAGATGAAGCGCCATAAAGCCATGCAGTGGCAGAATTAGTAACTGCGTTATAAAAATCGTTATGTCCGTGCCATTCAATAAGCTCACTGGGGAATCCGGCATGATGCCTCAGCCCGTATATAATTCCCGGAACACTCCTGGGCAGCGCAACCCCCGGATAACTGACACCATATCCCAGGGTGTCGCATGCTCTGATCTTTATCGGTATGCCGCTCTCGTCCATCAGTTCCTTCAGCTCAAGCGCAAACGGCACAACACATCCATAAAAATCAGCTCTTGTTATATCTTCAAAATGGCACCTTGGTTTTATCCCCACATCTAATGCCTGCCTGATGATAGCCATATAATGGTCCAGAGCCTGCCGCCTTGTCATGTTGAGTTTTTTGAAAATGTGATAGTCGGAGCAGCTCACAAGAATGCCGCATTCCTTCAACCCCATGTTTCTTGCAAGCAGGAAATCATTCTTATTTGCCCTTATCCATCCCGTCACTTCCGGGAATTCATATCCTCTTTCCATACATTTGGCGACTGCCTCTTTATCTCTTTCACTGTAGAGGAAAAACTCACACTGCCTGATTTTGCCCTTAGGGCCGCCCAGCTGATGGATATAATCATATAGCCTCAATATCTGGGCCGCGGTATATGGAGCCCTTGACTGCTGACCGTCCCTGAATGTGGTGTCGGTGATCCAAATCTCGTCAGGAGATGCCATCGGAACTTTTCTGTGATTGAAAGTACATTTGGGCAGGTCATCATAATTGTATATCTCCCTGTAAAGGTTCGGTTCCGTCACATCCTGGAGGGAGTACTTATATTGGTTCTGCTCCAGCGTATTAGTCCTTCTGTTGAATTCGATCATAAATTGCCTCCGTAACGCTTGTCATAATATTTAACATCATGTTTAGTTGTATCTCCGTCACTGCGGTGTCTTCTCTCCTCTATGTCTGTTTGTCTCCGTCAATATTTGGATATATGTATTTTTGTATAATTGTATACAATTATATGACGAAATAAAAAGCATGTCAACATTACCGGCATGCTTTTTTCGTTTTTTTTGCTTAAGCTGTAGGCAGATAGTTCCCGGACGCCCTCCTCATGTCAAGGTCGGCCTTTCCGAGAGCGTTGAGTATCCTGTCCCGTTCTTCATTTCTTTTTATTTTGAGCGTCGTCGTTTTAATAATTTCATCATCGTTCATTATGAAATAACGGATTATTTTGTATTGCGGCAGGCTGCTGTTTATGACCTTGATAGCAGTTGAAAATGCAGCCCCCAGTTCTTCTTCAGAAGGTATCGGGTCCTTCTCCCTGAAATTTTCCATGTCAGGCACGATTTTGGCGCAAATCTGGATGTCGCCGTCCGGAGCCTCATTTCCCCATGCAAAGGATTCCCTGACTCCGGGTATCGCATTCAGCAACGTTTCATATTCCTCAGGAAAAGCCTTCTTCCCGTTAGTAAACACTATCATTGATTTGGCTCTTCCTGTGATAGTGATGAATCCCTTCCTGTCGATTTTTCCGAGATCGCCGGTCCTGAGCCATTTATCTTTGTCAATGACTGCATCCGTAGCGTCAGGATCTTCAAAATAACCGAGCATGACGTTTTTCCCTCTGGTAATGATCTCCCCCATCCCATTTTCATCAGGCATATCGATGGCAACCTCCACGCCCCTGATAGGATGTCCTATTGTGCCTGTCTTGTTTTCAAAATCGTTATTCGCAGCCACAATTGGTGATGCCTCGGTAAGTCCATATCCCTGTACGACTCTGAGCCCGATTTTGTCAAAGCCTTTTTCAATTTCAGGGTCAAGAGCTGCTGCTCCTGAAACCGCAAGCCTGAGCGAGGGACCTATT
>JAQUNY010000012.1 GCA_028717405.1 Eubacteriales bacterium | reverse complement strand
CGCGAATTTGCACTTGCCTCAGTTAAACTGACTGCACAGTGGTGGTTTGATTTCATGGGCGGATATTTTTCCGACGATATACTTATGAGTGAAATCAAAAAGATGATTACTATTAAAGAAGGGTACAGGAAGATCAAAATGGCGTCCGCAAGCCGGATAGCGGTGTTCGCGGACACGGAATCCCTTTATTATGTATCCGAGGAATCAACCGCCGGACTTGATTGCGTTAAAAATGTATATGAGGATCTCAAACTTATCGGCGCTCCGCATGACATCTTCCTTTTCAGCGACATTGACTCGCCTTCTCTTAATATTGATCAATACAGGCTGATTGTCTTTCTGAATTCCTTTGTCATTACTGAGGCTAAAAGACAATATATCAATGAAAATATAAAAAAAGACGGCAGGAGCATACTCTGGATTTACGCTCCCGGGTATATAACCGAAGAAGGATTTTCAGAGAAGAGAGTAAGCGACATTACAGGGCTTGACATAAAATATCTGCCGGAATATGAAAATGAGATCGTGATACTTCCTGACGATCCGCGGTTTTATGATTCAAAAGGCCTGGACTACGGTTTTACCAACAAGGCGACAGGCGTGCAGATATTCAGAGGGGTTGAGCATCCGGTCTCCCCTATATTTTACATAGATGACAAAGATGCCGTTGCCATAGGGAAATACAGAAAAAGCAGGAAGACAGCTTTGGGCTTCAGGCAGTTTGAAGAATTCACATCATACTACAGCGCTGCCGGCAATCTTCCAATCGGGGTGTTAAGAGAAATAGCCAGAAAAGCCGGAGTCACTATATATTATGAGGGAATAGAACCGGTTTATGTCAATAACCGGTTGATTGGCATACACAATGCGCCGGGAGGTACGATTACATTTAATGTGCCTTCAGGTATAAAATTTGAAGAATTATTTGACGGCGGCACTTATGAAAGCAAAAATGGATCACTTAATGTAAAAATTGATAAAGGCGCCACAAAACTATACCTTGCAGACAGGAGCATGATGTGAACATCAAGAAGTTTTTATTACCTTTAATATTATTTGTTTTCACTTTTGTTACCATGTTCGTGTCTTGCGGTAAAACAATGGTTTCTGTTGAGAACCTTGTCAAATATGTCATGGTTCTCAACTATACTGGCGAAAAGGATGTTTATAGCGCTTTCCTGTTGCTTCGAGATGCCATAAAGGATAAAACCGGTGTCCTTCCCTTTCCATATTTTACAGATTCTATTCCTTCAGTACAGGAAGCAGATGCAGACGCATATGAGATCCTGATTGGGGAAACTAATCGTGCCGAGAGTATTGAGGCTGCCAGGGGACTCTCAGAACTCGATTATGTTATCCGTATTACCGGCAAAAAGATCATCATTGTCGGAGGCAGCCAATATGGAACTATTAAAGGAATATACTCATTTATCGAGAATTATTTAAAAGAGGACAGAATTGAAGGAAATGCCGATCATCTTTATACTCATAAATACCCGCTGAAATCTTTGACGATCGATGGTATAGATATCGGGCAATATAGAATTGCCATGGGTATTGGTTGTGATAATGAAGCTTTTAGGATCAGGAATGCGGTGCTGGAGTTGATCGGGGCTGATTTGGAGATAATACCTGCGGCGAAGGCATCGGAGTACAGCCCTGTGATCCTTGTCGGCCATGCTTCTGATACTAAGGAGTTGGAAAGAATTGGACTTTCAGAATATGCGGTATTGAGTACAGACAGCGGGATCATTATCGGGACACAACTTGATGTACTGCCTGTTTCGGATGCGGTATCTCTGTTTATCTCAAAGGCGTTAGGTTACGATGAGAATGCAGAAAAAGGTAAATATGGGAAAAGTCAATATACAGGCAGGCGGGAACTGAAAAACCTGTCGCTCAGCGGAGAGTTTGATTTAACCATTATGAAGGAAGAAGAAGTATTGGAAGCTTACAGAATTGAAACAGATGCGAAAATTAAAAATATACTGACATCAGGATCATCAGTTGCACCTGCAGGGAATGGAACGGCATACTATGTATCAGCCAGTGGAAACGACAACAACAATGGCCTGTCGCCAGATACAGCATGGGAGTCCCTTGACAAAGTGAACACATTCATCTTAAAAGAAGGAGATGTTGTCTGCTTTCAGCGTGGCGATACATTCAGGGGATGTTTTAATGCTCAGAACGGCGTTTCATATTCCGCCTACGGCAATGGGGATAAACCGGTTATAACAACATCTCCCTACAATGCTGCCGAAACCGGTGAATGGATTCCGACAGACATACCGAACATCTACAAATTCAGTTTACCAGTAGGCAATGAAGTTGGACTGATTGTAATGAACGATGGTGAATACTATACCACAAAAATCTGCCCGGCATATATAGACGGAAAACCTGCATATGATTACGCCTCAAAAATATCCTTCGCATCCTATGCCGACCTGCCGGAGGACATGTATTTCTTCCATGACTTCGGAGGGCCTGTCTTCAAGGCCGGAGACGGGGCTGGGTGGATTTACCTTTATTCATCGGAAGGTAATCCATCCGAACGGTTCGACAGGATAGAGTTCAATGTGGATTTGCAAAAAGGGACGGTCAGATGCAGAAATAACAATGTGTTTGATAATTTATGCTTCCGTTATGGCTGCTACGGCATAAGCACAGGAGTTTCATATGCCGCCGATCTTACAGTACAGAACTGCGAGTTCTCATGGCTTGGCGGATCGATTTTCCTATATAGGGATGGGGGAGGATATCTTTATCCGGTGCGTTACGGCAATGGTGTTGAGATATATGGTTCTTGTGACGGTTTTCGTGTATTTGACTGCTATTTTTATCAAATATATGATGCAGCCATTTCCCCGCAGCGAAATGCAAACAATAAAACCGAGGCTACAGAAATGCTGAACATCGAATACTGTCGTAATGTCATTGAATACTGCCAATGGGGAGTTGAATACTGGATTACTATTGCTAAAAATGATAAAAACTTTGATGCCACCCGTATGGAGAACTTTTTAATTGCTGGCAACTATATGTGGTACTCCGGGTACGGTGTCTGTGAACAGAGACCGAACCGCAATTGTGCCGCTCATATAATGAGTATGAATCACGAAAATCCCTGCAGCGGCAATTTCATTATCCGTAACAATACCTTTGCGTTTGGTATCGACATGCTTGCCGTGTCGCTCTCTTCCATTGACAGCATCCTGCCGGAATATGACGGCAACATCTACATCCAGTATATCGGTAAAGATCTCGGACGATATGCAGCAAACACGTCATCCGGTAAGTATCAGACCTATCCGTTTAACCCTGACACCGCAAAAGATACCATCCGGGATATCTTCGGTGACAAAAACGCAACAGTTATATTTGTAAGTGATTGATACATTTCAGACCGCTGTTTTGTGTTGAGGCGTGTTGAAAAATGTATAAATATGGTAACTGCAGGTGTTGAGGTATAAAGAAGCAACTCTTCATAAAAAGCAACTTTTTATTGACACTTAATAGTATGAGGGAATATAATTAAATCAAACGTTTGACCAATACCATATAAAACTTGAACAGTTGAACACATTTAGAAATGTCGTGGGGAGTGCGCAGATATCCGTAGTTTCAGTGTTTAATGCTTTTTAGATAAAAACGAGCCGTCCTGTTTTTATAGCTAATAATCAAACGTTTAACTTAAGTCAATAATAAAAGACCTGCCTTCTTAAGCAAGAGTTGTAAGGCAGAGAGTAAGCAGAGAGAGGTGAAAAATAAATGGTAAGAGCTGCCATTGTAGGATGCGGCTCAATCGCGAGGCTCAGACATGCACCCGAGTATAAAAATAATGAGAACGCTGTCATTGCAGGATTTTTTGATGTTGACAGAAAGCGTGCTGCAGAGATGTCAAACTCATTTGGGGGCAGAGTTTATAACAATGTGGAAGATATCCTGAATGACAGCCTGGTAGATGCAGTGAGTATCTCTGCAGCAAATTCCGTACATTCGCTATATGCAATTGCATCCTTAAGAGCGGGAAAACATGTGTTGTGTGAAAAACCCATGGCAACGACGTTAGAAGATTGTGACGCAATGATAGAAGCATCGGTTGCCGCAGACCGTATTCTTATGATCGGGCATAACCAGAGGTTTGTACCTGCACATATTAAGGCAAAAGAGATCATTGATTCAGAAATAATCGGGAATGTGATAAGTTTCAGAACAGTATTCAGTCATAAGGGGCCGGAGACCTGGGCTATTGATAAAAGCAGAGGTACCTGGTTTTTCAAAAAAGAGATAGCGGGCATGGGCGTAACGGCCGACCTGGGCATACATAAAGTTGATCTGTTAAGATGGTTGATAAATGATGATTTTGTGGAAATAAATGCTTCCATTTCTACATTGGATAAAAAGTATTCTGATGGAACAGCAATTCAGGTAGAAGATAATGCGTTTTGCATATTGAAATCAGTCAGAGGCATAATGGGGACAATGACAGCCAGCTGGACCAATTATGGGGAAGAGGAAAACAGCACAGTTATTTATTGTACAGGCGGGACTATTGAATTATTCTGTGACAATGATCATCAGATATGTGTCAGAACAAAAGAAGGCAATTGTTCTTATTTCGACAGTGAAAATATTCAGACAAATGACAGACAGACAAATTCGGGAGTAATCGATTCATTCATAGGCAGCATAGAAAAAGGTACAAAGCCTGAGGTGTCAGGATATGACGGGCGTGAATCGGTCAGGGTGATCCTCGCATGTTGTGAATCGGCAGCAAGGAGGAGCGTTGTGAGATTATAAAATGCCATGTGCTATAATCAGATGAAGAAATATTTTATTAATGAGAATCGCAGCACATGGCGGAATTAAAACTGAGCACCCGGTGCACGGACTTGCGGAGGGAACAATGGCTGCTCTTGCTGAGTTTCAGGGCTATTTTCCTTATGGATGTTCCATATTTCAGACCCTGTTCGATTTGCAGACGTTCTGCATCAGTGAGGTGTTTGTTTTTGGCCATGATATTCTCCTTTATTCCATCTTTGCGCAAGACACAGTCGGCAATGATGTCATATATATTTTGCATGGGAACCGGAGATTAGGCCATACTAAACGCAACGGCTCCCCCATGGGGGAAGATTATATCTAGCACCTATGTTGTAGATCAGCACTTGTAATAATAAACGCAATCCAATACTTAGCCAGATTAAATAAAACTGCATATAGTTCCTGCGGTTGCAGTTAACTTGTCAACTAGCCTATCGTAAAGTTAATTTCAGCGTTAAGCAATTTCGATTGACAAAAACCAGCTGCAGATGTATAATTTAATCAAACGTTTGACTAATAATGAAAGGAGCCTTCACGCGGTGGTCACACTTAGGGATGTAGCAGAAATGGCGCAGGTGTCTGTCAGTACGGTATCCTATGTCTTGAACGGGAAGAAAACGGTTCGTCCCGAAACCCTGACGAAAATCAACGCGGCCATTAAGGAGCTTGGCTATTATCCCAATCAGATCGCCATCGGGCTCAAGACAAAACGGACATATACCATAGGCGTGATACTGCCTGACATCTCAAACAGTTTCTATGCAGATATAATAAAAGGCATCGAAGACACTGTGCATTTATCCGGATATAGTGTTATTCTCTGTAACACTGAGAATGACGAGGCGCGGGAGATGAAATATCTTAATACGCTATTGGGAAAAGACATTGACGGCCTTGTGTTTATCGGGACAGGCAAGACACGCGACATATCGGGCAAATTCGGCAGCAAGCCGGTGGTGCTGGTCGACAGAAAATTCGGGAATGAATTCAGTTCTGTTAGTGTGAATAATATACTGGGTGGGTACCTTGCTACAAAACTGCTGCTTAAAGATAGCCGCGACATCATTTTCCTGTCGGGACCGGTTTCGGTCAATACTATTTCCGAAAGGAAGATAGGATACAGGAATGCTTTAGCTGAAGCGTGTGTCGCCTTTAACGAGAACAATGTGATCGAGTGCGATTTTACATATGACGGAGGATATAACGCAATAACCGGAATCCTTAAGGAAGGCAGGAAAATCCAGGCGGTGTTTGCTTCGAACGATGAAATTGCACTTGGAGCGATGCGCGCCATGATCGAAAACGGCATAAAAATACCTGATGATGTTAAAATTGCGGGATATGACGACATCAGGCTTGCAGCAATGTATAATCCGGCATTGACCACGATCCGCCAGCCGAAATACGAGATGGGGAAAAAGGCAGGTGAGCTTATACTGGATATGATCGTAAATAAAGACGGTGAAACAAGGCAGGTTGTCCTGGAACCGGTCCTGGTAGAAAGAGAGACGACATAATTCAGTTATAGAAAAAGCAGCTGTGCAAATAATTTATCAAAGGAGCAATATATAACATGGACAAAAAACTATTTCCACGAACCACCGTAGGGGGCGCATCAGTTTCAAGAATGATCATCGGAACAAACTGGATACTCGGGTACAGCCACACATCGGCTGCCGCGAATAAATCCATACACTCGCTGAACGACACAGGCGACAACATTTATAACATGCTACTCAAATTCCTGGCAAAAGGGGTCGACACCATAATGGGACCTTTCTCGTCGGGCAGCATGAAAAACAGTGCAGCGGCTGAACAAATGGAGCACATGCTGGAGTCGATAAAGAGAGCTGAGGAAGCAACCGGAAAGAAGATTATAATGGTAGACACTCCCTTTATATCGGTGGATGACAACGCAGAAGCCCGGCGCGAGGCGGAGGCAACAATAAAAAGGAGCAGGGAAATCGGCTCAACATTCTGTCTGATACACCATGCAGCGGCAGAACAGCTGGTGAATAAAAATAAACAAACTCTTGACCGCCTTCCGGATTACCTGGCAATGATAAGGGATAACGGCCTGATACCGGGATTGTCGGCACACATGCCGGAACTGGTTGTCTACAGTGATAAGAATGGATACGATGTGGAGACTTATATTCAAATATATAACTGCATGGGTTTTCTGATGCAAATAGAGGTAGAGTCGGTCAACAGGATAATCTGGAATGCAAAAAAGCCTGTCATGACTATAAAACCTATGGCAGCAGGTCGTGTAACACCATTTATCGGGCTGAACTTTTCATGGTCCACGATCCGCCCCTGTGATATGGTTACCGTAGGGTGCATGACACCGGATGAAGCTGAAGAAGACATGGAGATATCTTTTGCCAATTTCGAGCGCCGCAGACCTGATCTGGCGGGAAGAGGGAGCCCGGTCGCGACGGAGCTTACAAAGTAAAAGCCGGATTCAGAAAAAATACCAGTGATTGTCCTGACAATAACGAGCGAAAATGTCACCCATAATACATGTTAATTATCGGGGCAAAATGTCACTGGGTGTGCGACATAAAAGCAGTTAAATTAAATGTGTATATTATTCAGATAACTCATTGTGACAGAAACAAGATACGCTTTTTTAAATCTTACCCACCCGTAAGGACTTAGTAAATTAGCCCCGAAATTCCCGCCCATGAAGAGGTAAAAAGCGTATCTTTAAAGCACAATGCGAAAAAATGGCAAATCCATTATCTTGTTAAAACAATATAGAATCTGATTTAGAATTTAATACCTTCCTTGAAGTGTATATATATCAGACTGCAGGAAAATTAAGCATTGATAATCGAATCATTGACTTGTGGATAATTTTTATCCGTTTTACAATGCTCAAGTATCAAATACAGTTTGTCGGCAGTATTTACTTTGCCAGAGATGCAATAAATGCCTCCAGGGATCATGTTTGTTGATTTTGAGTAATCATAAACCTTATAGCAACGATTTGTATCAAGGTCTTTCACTGCATATACTATACATTTCGGATAATCAAATGAGCTTATGATCATGATATGATTTGCACTAAAATTAAACAGCTGTCACTCCGCCTTTCAGTCATGAAATATAGAATCTGATTTAGAATTTAATACCTTCCTTGAAGTGTATAAAGGTTTTGATCCTTGTTTAACACTTCAGCCCGGTTGCAGGTTCCCTGTTGCGTTCCCGCAGAGCAGGTCATCAGGCATAGCCGGGCCTTAATCGGGAGTACGTCCGGTTTGCATACGGCTTATACATATAGTTATGCCAGTCCCCTTAAGCTGGCATTTTCCACAGGAAGATTTTCTCCAGCATCTTCAAAATGGCGATATCATTGTCCTCAAAAGTGACTTTTTTGATCAATTTATGGCCATACTTATAATAGTGGCTGTCATCAGGAATGTATTTCTTCCCGAGTTTTGGAGAGGCCTTTTTTGCAGCTTTTTCAGGTTTGATGAAGGGGACGGCGTCACAGACGATTCCCGCAAAACAAACCCGCACCCCAAACACGGGGCTGATCAGGACATTGATATTACCTTTGTGCGGGAGGATCCTGTCGAGCTTGTCGGCAACAATCTTGAAGGTCCGGCTGTAGAACGAGAAAACACCGCCGTTGTCAAATGTCCTTTTTTGGATGATGCACAGGATGTTGTCCAGGCAGAGGGAAGGTGAAAGTTCCCTGTAAGCCTTTTCGCTTTCCTCTGCCTCTACAGCAAATTGTGTATTGTACTCATTGATGTATCCTGTAAGGAATGTGTTGGCAGCATCAACAGTAGTAATATCCTTTAGCGCGAACTCAATGGGAAGGCGGCTCTGAAGTGTCTCCCACAGACGTTCGACCCGACCTTTTGCTTGTGGGCTCCTCGCTTTTATGAGGGTTATCCCAAGCTGCCTGATAGCTCTTCCGAACTGGGTGTCATTGACCATAACACCTTCAAGCTGATCTTCAACTGTCAGTTTGTCATCCTTGGGAGATATGAAAATGGTATGCCTGTCGGCATATAAGCTGATCGGTATGCCATTTCCGGTTATGACAGTGCGCATAACCTCAAAATACCCATGCAAGCATTCCTCTTTGCACATGTAGAGAGCGACTGCCTTGCCGGTGGCATCATCAATGGCACCATGAATTGAATACTTCTCCCCATTATTTAGCCAGTCAAATGGCGAAGCATCCATTTGCAGCATAATGCCTTCCCGGGTTTTACGTTTACGCCTCCTGTGGTTCTTGGCAGGTCTTCTTGTCATTGGACTTTTAATGCCAGCTGATGTGAGGGTTGAATATAGTGTAGAATAACTGATATGAATACCATATTTTTCCCTGCCGAGTATTTCCCTGTAATGACAAAAATTTGCCTTTTCAAAGATTGTAGTGTTTTTAAGGTCTACTATTTTTTGCTTTAATTCATCACTTATTGCATTGGATGGAGACCTTCCAATATTCTTGTGTACAAGTGCGTCAATCCCGTGTTTTTTATACTCTCCCTTCAGACGGATAACCTGACGTTTTGAAAGGCCCATTACTTCTGCAGCTTCAGTATTGGTGAAACTGTCATCACTTATCAATCTTTCAAGTACATGTGAGTGAGCTAGTTTCTTTTGTGACAATGTTATCATCCTGTTTATATAGAATTATTAACTACTTATTGTCACCAGGTGACATTTTGCCTCGATAGTTAATAGGGTGACATTATCACACGATAAACACACAGTGATTGTCCTGCCATTGATTATTCTGTTGATCAGGCATATAATGTCGGTGTGACACGATGTATATGCTCATAAATAAGTGGACAGGTTATCCCCCTTTTTTACGGAAGATGTTCATAGAAAAATGAGCCGTCAGATCAAAAGGCGCGGAGGCTTTTTTTCTATGAACATACAAGAAGTGAAAGATATGAAGGAGTTGCTGATCGGCAATCTGAGGGCGAAGCTGCCCGTTATACAGGGCGGCATGGGGATTGGTATTTCGTTGTCCGGACTTGCATCAGCGGTGGCTGACCAGGGTGGTGTCGGGGTGATTTCGACAGCTGGCGTTGGAATGTTGGAACCTGATTTCAGTACCAATTTCCTTGAAGCAAATATCAGAGCGTTAAAAAATGAAATAAGAAAAGCCAGGGAAAAGACAAAAGGGATCCTCGAAGTAAATGTTATGGTTCTGGTGCAAATAATTTTTGTATAAAAAATATATAGCAGCAATTTACACTTTGAAGATTATTATCTTACGTTCATTATTGCATTGATAAACTGAACCTCTTGAATAGGATCATTAATACAGACCTGGCCTTTTTTCAACATGTGAAAAGTTTCGATTCCGGAGATGACGGAACAAGCTGACTTGAAATCGCAGCTATTGAGCATAAATACGCTAAGTGTGGATATCGCCCCGCCTTACTGCCCGGTCTGCTAAATATGCCTAACCGCCTGTAAAGGCAGAGGAGCGCCGCATACTGCATTGATGGAGCGATGGATGTATTTCATATTGTCATGGATATGATGAGTTATTAGCTATGAGCTTAAAGAATTGTGCGAAACATACCGCCCTGCTTTATTACAACCCTGTCTGCTAAATACCATACTTGCCTGTATGGCAGGGGAGTGCTGGGAGAATGACGGCGCAGTGTCTGCAATTAATGTGGCAATATATACCAAACGGGAAATATTATAGCAATAACTATAGCGTGAATGACGATGATGATATAAAATTGTGTACAGATATAATTGCTTGCTTTGATGGGATTTAATTCGATGTAGAATGAAGCATCTACACAAGTAGCTGACATGGAGAAGGGTACAGAAGAAGGAGTATAAACTTGAATCTATGATTTTCCCGGATGCATTTGATTAAAAAATAAATAGATTCAATTCAAAGATTATTATATTTATATCTAATTGATACTGTAAAATATCATTAGTAAAATGTATCATGTTGGTGTGGGGGTCTAATTATGAAAGGAATATCAGGTTGGCAATATCGACCATATCGTCCCGCTCATCAATTGGATAAAGCCCGTATACCATTTATTTGCCGTATGGCGCCGGAAGCGGAAACAATTGAGCTTGAGTGGTTTGATACAGGCGGCTGTGATGCCAAACATACACTTGAGTGGCGATTTAAGGGCAGCAGCGCGCCCTGGCAGACTTTAATGGCAGATACGCCCAAAATGCTGATTACAGGATTGAAACCTGATAATGATTATGAACTCCGTATTTTAAGAAAAAATACTCCAGTAGAGTCAAGTGCTGTCCGATTCGGCCGCACCGGAACAACGCCAGGCAAGATTATTAACTATCTGCACCCGGAAGATGAAATATATGCATTTTCAGGCCGTTCGCTATGCAGCCCGTCTATTGTGAAGCTTCCATCAGGTGGTCTGCTTGCATCGATGGATGTTTTTGCGGGTAATGCGCCGCAGAATTTAACATTATTGTTCCGTTCTGAAGACCGTGGAGTTAATTGGCATTTTGTTGCTGATTTATTCCCTTGTTTTTGGGGTACTCTGTTTGTTCACCGAGACAGGCTGTATATGCTGGGTTGTTCCACGGAATATGGGGATTTGCTTATCGGAGCCTCAAATGATGAAGGCTTTACATGGATGCCGCCAGTCCGGATTTTTTCCGGGAGCAGCTCAAATTTATCTGCCGGTTGGCAGCGTACGCCTATGCCTATTATTAATACCCAGGGAAGATTATATACCTCAATTGACTACGGGGCATGGAGGGAAGGCGGCCATGTGATCGGCACCCTTTCAATAAAGGAAGATACCGATTTATTGGAAAGCAGCAACTGGACTTGCTCGGATTTTACAGCATATGATCCGTCATGGCCTGGATCACCGGTTGGTAAAAGCACCGGATTACTTGAGGGGAACGTAGTTTTGGGGAAAGATGGCAGGCTTCTTAATATTTTGCGGTTGCAAGCCCAAAACTGTGAACCGGATCATGGAATAGCTGTTTCATTGGAGATCGATCCGGGAAATCCTGAAGCTGCGCCGCGATTCTATAAGTTCATAAGTTTACCAAGCGGCAGTAACAGTAAATCCCATATACTATACGATGCACTCAGCAGTCAATATCTGGCCATGGGAAATATTTGTGTAGACCCGTCGTTTCCAACTCAGCGCAATGTACTTGCATTACAGGCATCAGGAGATTTATTCAACTGGCATATAGTTAAGGTGCTGATTGATTACAGGCAGGAAAATCCGAAAGATGTCGGATTCCAGTATCCTTCATTCATAATTGATGGAGATGATATACTTTACCTTTCGCGCACAAGTTTGAATAAAGCACATAATTATCACGATGCCAATTACTCAACATTTCATATAATCGAAAATTTCAGGCAATTCCTCTAAATGATAATGAAGATTATCTACCTATTGCTTCAAGAGTTTGGTTCCTAATCCGCCAAAGGATTAGTTTCACGCGCGTTTGCAGTAATTTAATATAAGGTTTGATTCCGCCCTGCTATACTGCCCTGTCTGCTCAATATGCCTAACCGCTTGTAAGGTTGGGGAGCGCCTGGGGTGGCATATTGCGTGGAGAGAACTGGGGATGTATCTCATATCGTCATTGATACCGCTCCACTTTACTGCCCTGTCTGTTAAATATGCCTAACCGCCTGTAAAGGCAGGGGAGCGCCTGGGGTGGCATACGGCGTGGAGTGAACTGGTGGAGATAAGCTGGTATCCAGCTTTTTGGCCTGTCCCGCTGTAAGTAATACTGATTGAAATGCTGGGGGTGATGCTGTAAAATCAAATCATTCAGCAAGGTGTGCAAGGTGTCCGGATGCTCCGGTTTACAACCCGGATAATCTGATATTTGCACATGAATTGATTATCAAGTACCTTGGAGTAAAATGGATAAAATTATTGCACGATTATTAAAAAAAGTAAATTGTGAATATCGTGATATTTCACAAAAAGAAGTTATTTATAGCTTGCTTAATGCTTCAAATGCAAATTTGGGTTCTTTCTATACACCAATTCAGTTTATTGTGTTTAATACTGGGTATACTGTTTTGGCGTCTTTACCTGAATATAAGGATATATTACTGGAGCATTATAAAATATTTAAAGAAGATTTATTTTCAAATGAATCATTAAACAATATAATAAGTACAACGAAATCGGTTAATCTTGAATCCGGGTATGAAATAAATAATAGCAGAAGCCGTAGATACGGTTACTCATTTGGTTGTGATAATTTATCTATGTTAAACAAAAGTAAGATATCTAATTTATGTGGTTTAATTGACAACAGTAATAAATATCCGGTAATGACAAAAGCATACAAGCAGCTTCAGCCAGATCGTCAATATTGCGGTACAGTAATTGATGAAAAGATTATTTCTATTTGTGGATATAGTTATTTAGGAGCAGATGCTGTAGATATTGGTGTAGAAACCATTCCAGAGCATCGTCAGCAGGGATATGGTATATCAAATGTAATACTAATGTCTGAGTATTTGCTTGAAAAAGATAAAGAAGTCTTGTATAGCTGTAACAATGAAAACAAGATATCACAGAATCTTGCCAAAAGTGCCGGATTCATTTTGGTAGCCTGTAGTTACAGGTTATGGCTTGAAAAGATACCCATCTAATAAAAATATTAAATGGTAGCCGCGGAGATTGATATCTGTGGCTAACCCAACCTGCCACCATCGTGCTACGCTGCCGTCGACCGATACGCTGTAACTCTATCCCTGCTGTATAACAGGGGGAGCGCTGCCAAGGCGTACGGCGGGGATTCATCAGGCAAATAGGTTATTTGTACTTTAGATATAATACTTGATCACAATGATTTGTTTATCTTTTTATATCCTTTTATAAAACCAACCTTCTTAAATTCACAAGTTAATGCCGTACTTATAGATGCAATATTATCTTCATCAGCACAATATAACCAATCACCCGAATATCTCCATAAAACTGAATTCAACAACTTTTTACCGTAACCCATCTTTCTATATTGCTCATGTACAAATATATTATTCAGAGAGTACAATTGCCGATTCTTATAAGTAATCATTTTCTCTACAGAACAAATGGAAATCAAATCCTTTTCATATAACTTTGTACCAAAAAAATAAAGGTCTTCTACGCCTTTCATATAATTTTCCCATTCGGCTGATAAGCTCTGAGCTACCCAACCATCGTTATTATTTAATAGCCCTTTAACAAAGGGTTCGTCTTCTTTCGATAACACACTGGCATTGTCAATTATATCTTTGTAAACTGTCTGCATCGATAACTGTATTTTATTACTGATCTGCAAAATATCTTGATTTGTCATATCAAAATCACCTGGTATATTTATTAATCCATTTTCTCGTATTTCTGTTATCACTGAATTAGTATCCGCATGGGAGCAATTAGATAACCAAGCGTAATCAGTCAGTTTTCCAGAGGGGGAAAACATGTCATATATTACCATAACACCAGGTCCAATACTGTAAGCATTCATGCTTTTTTGGAACATAGGCGGCAAAGCCTGTTTTTCAACGATTCTAATGATATCAGCATTCTGTATTATGTTATTTTCAAGAACTTCTACTGCTTCTTTAATACTAATGCATGTGAATGATTTAAATCTCTCCAATCATTTTCTCCTCAGTCGGGTTCATAGTAGTTATCTGACGGATGTACATAAATGGTAAATAAAACGGTTGCATGTTTTCTTTATATCGCGGCTATATTATATAATATTTTTGTCAATGTAACTACTCTTGCGCGGTTCATATCAACATAGATATGAGCTCAAACACAAATAGTTGTGAAACATACTGCCCCACTTTACTGCCCTGTCTGCTAAATATGCCTAACCGCCTGTAAAGACGGGGAAGGTACTGCCAGGGGCTTTACTGCGTGGAGTGAACTGGGGATGTATCCAGCTTTACAGCCTGTCTGCTCAATACTGTGCAATAATTGTGTCATGCAACCAAACCGGCATGTCATATCACCGCCCCACTTTACTGCCCGTTGCTAAATATGCCTAACTGCGCCGGTGCAGGCTGTATGGCATAAGGGACCCTGACAATAGAATGGATGTTTGTAGATGCGCTCATTCATCATGGTAATAAACGCACAGAGAATCGAGCTCCGGGATGTATTTACATCAGTATGTTTATATACAGAAATGATACCTTATATCTGTATAAGTAAGAGACCAGACAAATGATATGTAGATTATACTTGTAGGTCTATTTATAATTAGTCTATCAAAGTTTACTGAAAGGACTGATTCCCTATGATCGCAATTAACGAAAAAATATCAGAATTGAGAAAAGCAAAAAATATGACACAGGAGGAGATGGCAAACACAATAGGTGTTTCGGCACAATCAGTATCCAAATGGGAAAATGCCGTTACTATGCCGGATATTTTACTACTGCCGGTAATTGCTGACATATTTGGTGTTAGTATAGATGAATTGTTTGGTAAATCATCAAAGAATGAAGTCAAACAAATAGCATATGATGACATTTTCGATGAAGCGTGCAATTCAATGCTCTCTACTATGCAAAAAGCATGGTGGAATAACAAAGAAGCTTTTTTGCCTTTTGATGAAACCGTATATAGGTACAAGAAGCATTTAAAAGAGAATCCCAATTCTCAGACTGCTATAATCAGAAAGAAAAATGGAATAATATACTATAATGAACAAAGCGGTGGTTTAATATTAAAAAAACCAGAATCGGGATGGCTGCAATTATTTGAAGATAAAAACATATATGATTTTCTTGAAACTATTGGCAACAGTAACTTCTATCACTTATTTGCTTATATGTTACGAAATCCGGATCTGCAGTTTACCAAATCATCTATAAGCAAAAGTTGTAACATCAAAGAAACTGATGCTGAAAATGTTATTGAGCAGATGCTAAAATACCAAATAATTTCCCGGAAAGAAGCAGATACAGGTGACGAAAAAATCTATATTTACGGCTTATATAATACGCATAGATATATACTCATATTTGCTATCTTGACTTATATAAAAAGATTTACAGAATATCAAGAAAATTATTATGGGTTTTGGGGTGATGGTAACTTTTTTCACAATTTATAAAGGTTGAAAATGACTTTTCATTTAGGTAATATAGAAAATTCAGATATTATACCAGGCTGCCGGAAACGGGCTAGCATACTGGGGGGATGGGGTATGTGATACCAAAGGTTTAGCGTCTATTTTCTAAAATGCCTGATTTCATGTGCTTTAGCAATAATTTAATGTATGTATCAAATTCGTACTTTTCTTCCCTCAAGGCATCTGTTAAAATTCAACAGGAAAGTGCGCCGGTTCGGCGTTAAGTATATAGCAAAGTGAGGTACCAAGCCCGGCAAAGTTTAGCCAACAGCTTGTACCCTGCTTTACTGCCCTGCCTGCTAAATATGCCTAACCGCACGTATAGCGCTGTTGGAGCGCTGCGTGGAGCGGCATATGGCGGGAAATATTATAGCAATAACTATGGCGGAAAAGACGATGATGATGTATAATGGTGGCAGATGCTAAAAGACTCTACTAATTACAGTAAAGTGGTGAGGCAATATTTATTTTGATTATATTAATTTTGAACACAAAAATGAGGAAGGAGTAAATTGAATGATTAAAAAGAAGCTTTTAATAAAAACCATACTAATGATTATGATTTTTTCAAGCATCACAAACACAATATTTGCACATAGATGGGTACCTACTCGTACTGATATTGAATGGTATAATATATCAGCATATACTATTGATATGCTAGCTACAGATGATTTGTTAACTGTATCATAATACAAATATGATGAAGCCAAATCGTACTTACTGGACGAATATAGTTATAATATAACAACATCGTTAAGTACTCTTAATGATGATTTATCGGCCGGATATTGGTTGGCACTGGATAACTGGAATTATGAAAGCAATGGGCTTGTTACAATGACAGATACATCTTTTTATTCTTCTGATTATCAAGTTCAAAGTTTTTGGTACAGTGGATGGCCAGAATATGGTTTAGGAATTACACAAATTCGTGATAGCATAGGTCAATATGGCTTTACAGATGGATTATATTGGAATGATGATTTCTTAGGAACTGTATATAACGCAACAGCAAGTATCAATTATATCCGTCAACTATATTTAAGGCATATTAATTATTGGACATATGAATATGATTCAGCATATATAATTTCACATGAAACCGGACATGCGATTGGACTCGGTCATCCCGAATCATATATAGAGTCAATTTTGAGAATGGGTACATACTCTGATAATTATTATTATGAAGTCCAATACCATGATACAGATGATATTCAAAATTACTTTTTTAATTAATAACAGTGAGGTGAATTTTTATGAAACAAATCAGAATAATAGCATTAATATTGCCTATATTGTTAATAATCGGTTTTATTACAATTAGGTCTATTAATTCCCAACAAAAAGCCGAAAAAGTAATTGGCTCAAGCGAAGCAAGGCTTGCATTCAACGGACCTATTATAAGCAATCTTGAATCTATAGTAAAACAAGGCGGCATACCAATTATAGCAACTGTTGTATCAGACTGCTATGTATGGTATGAAGAAGCAAGTCCTATTGATAAAATAAATACCGGAAAGTCAGAAAAAGCTTTTATTGCATCTGATATAAAAGTTGAAGAAATATTATTCGGTAATAGAAGTTATTTTGAAGAAAAAACAATAATTTTAGCTCAATTGGGTGATCCGGAAAATCCAAGTAGTGATATAGGACAAACAAAGCTAAAAAAGGGTGAAAGAATTTTCATATTTGGGGGTGGAGGTGTAAGCAAAGGTGTTATAGCATCAGGCTGGTTTGAAGATACGATTTTTAAAATAATAAATGATAAAGTATATACTATGTCGAATTTACCTGAACTAGAAAAACTGGATGGAACCAACTTGGAAAAATTCAAGCAAATGGTCAGAGAATATCTTATCAAATATGGGTTTATCACTGAATAATGAATACACTACTCTAAGCAAGTCACACTATCTTAATGGACACAGGGGAGCGCTTCTGCGGAGGCTTATGGCGGGGAGTGAACTGGTGATTTATACTTGATAATAAGAGTTTTATAGCCCTTACCATTACTCCAGGCTACCAGAAACAGACTGCTGTGGTGGTTTGGGAAGGCGTGAAAGTTTTGAAGTGTGATGAGAATGGAGGAGGAGATGCAGCTTTGCGATAAAGTATTTACTTCTCTAACTGTTATCTGGATATTTCCCCTTTTCTCCGGTCAATAATTTTACCAACAAATGTAAGTCCAAAATAAAATAGATGATTAAAAATAAGTATTAGAAACATCAATATTATAACAAGGCTTAAATTTGATACATTATCCTTAGTTCCCCATATATTGATCCCTCTTAACCTGAACATTTCATCCAAATTGATTATTTCAAAGTATGTTAAGACCAGAAAAATTGTCAATACTGCAGACAAAAGCAAGGATATAGTTTTCAGGATAAATGCCGTTTGCAGTATTTTTTTGTGTTTTAGTGATGACATGTATTCGATAATAATAAAAAAGTTCATTAGACAGAAAAATATTATTATGGCAAATATTAACTTAAAAACTAATAATATAACCACCTTTAGTCACCACCCAAGTTTATAAAAAATTCAATTATCGTTACTATAATATACTAATCAAAGCATTACCTTTTGTCTTCAAAAATACCGTTTACAATCCACCCCAAATGTACGTCTTTGTTAAGCAGGTAGATGAAACCTTATGAATATCTTTTATAATATTCAGATAACCCAGATTATTGTCTGATATACATAACAGCCATATTGGTCATCAGAACATATATTTTATTTCATTATAAACATGATTATTTTAATATACAACAGTAATTTTTTGCGTCTGGTTACCGGAAACGGGCTGGGGTGACAAATGACATGTGGGAATGCTCGTAATTGTGGTAGAAGTGGAAACATTGATATAATATGATGGTAAAGGCGAAATTGTTCAAAGTAAATAAAACGGTAGATAGGAGGGCTATATGAGCCGTTTTAATAAAAATGGAATAATATTGATATCCATACTTACTATAGGTATACTTTTAAGTTTTTTTAGTTATCAAAGCAAATCGCACAAATCGATTAAATTAATTGATATTGAATCAATAAATATTTGGGGCAACACAACCAGGATAGCTAGTAGCGATGAAGTGAGAGATATAGTAAATTGGTTCAATTCAATAACGGATATTCGTGCAAATAAAGACTTCGAAGGAACTACGCCTGAAGCTGGGATTGTGATTAAATTGAAGACGGGAGACAGCATTCTTATTTTGAAATCTGGTATAGATTTTGAAGTCCAAAGAACTAATATATTTGGGAAACGTATATCTTATTGGGGAAAAGAAGCAAATATAAGGAGATTATTAGAATTTCACTAGAGCAGCATTTGGACATGTTCATCGGAAACAGACTAGGGGTGGCTTGGAGAATATGTGGATTCGACGATACTAGTTTGAAGTTGTGTCAAGCATTTGCAGGAGTGTCCAGGAACCAGGCATATTCTTACTCATATAATCCTTACCGTATTTTTCGGAAAGGTTTTCTACGTGCTTCTTGAAAGCGTTACACCAATCCTGCCCTGTGTTAGGCATGTTTGCAATCTATACTTTCAAATTTACTTCGCGAAGACCAATGAACTTGCGCATAACAAGAAATGTTAATCGTAGCCACCCCTTGGTGTTGGCATGCTCTTAACGATTTCTTTTGTGTTTACAATAGAAAAAATATGGTTAACTATTTCCTTCAAGTTATTTGCATGGCTCATAACTGAATAATTTTCATTTTTCCAGTATATTTCTTTATACCGGCCATTTATGCGTATCTTCAGACTGTATGTATAGTAAGGGTCAACATGTGATCCATCATATAAACCGGAGTCAACCGTTCGCAAAGGCGAATAAGTATATGGATATTTCATTATGTTTATCTTTTCCATTTCAGAATATATTTGCATCATCTCTTGCTGAGACAGTTGTACTGGTGTATCAGCAGAGCCTGCTTCAATCAAGTCCTTGGTGTAAAGGCCTTTGAATGTATCCATTACATTTAAGCCGCCCAAACCATATGTGACAATAAAATCAAAATCATCCGGCATGGCGGCAGGCATTACTTCATCCGGAACAGGCGCATTGTTTTCAAGCATAGCCTTTGTCAGTAATCGGCTGAATAGGAGGCTGGTCTGCTGATCATTTATGAAAAACCTGAATCCGCCATCATAAAAATTAATGCTCTTTTCATTATAATTAAGGGAGAACGAGAGTACACTGCTGTCTTTCATGGTTATCTGTAATATATACATATTGTAAAGCAAATCATAGACGGCACCGATTTCCTTCTCTTTTGAATTGAAGATTTCTGTAAAAACATTTATATCTGTGGTGTCAGTTATAGTTGCTGTGTTGCTTTCAAGCCTGCTGTAATAATCATATGTTTCATCAAAAATGTATTCTGATACCGTAATTTTCTCAATATTTTCAGCAGGTATAAACTGAATATTCCGGTGACTTTGAGCCACTGAATCCGATGCGCAGAGCCACCTGTTACGATGATGAGAGCCACCCGCTAAAAAATATCATTCCGACGCAGAGAGCCACTAACTTTCGTAAGTATTACAATAAAACTGCGGTAAAACCGTAATATTTACGAAGGGGGACAGATTAATGTCCAAAGAAAAACAAATCTTACAGCTTCGCGAAAAGGGCTATAGCCAGCTAAGAATCGCGGACACCTTGAAAGTATCAAGAAACACGGTCTCAAAAGTATTCGGTGCATCACAAAAGCACGCTGTTTCGGCAGATGCACTGGAGACTTTGGATGATCGGGAACTGCAACGGCAATTATTCCCGGAAACGGCACAAATCCCGCTTTTTCTCACTCCTGATTATGATTACATCCATAAGGAGCTAATGAAAAGCGGTGTGACTCTAAGGCTTCTCTGGGAAGAGTACACAGACACCTGCCGGGGTTCCGAAAAGCCTCCGTATATGTACTCCCAGTTCTGTAAACT
>JAQUNY010000011.1 GCA_028717405.1 Eubacteriales bacterium | reverse complement strand
CTACAACAGAAACTGTGGACTCAGATACATGATCTGCTGCACATTTCTGTATTGCACATGAGATGATCTCCCTGGCTTTGTCTTCTGCCTCTTCTTTGGTCCTGGCTTCGATATCCTTTACAAGCACCGCGGCTTCAAGCCTTGCTTCACTTTCGATATTCCTGATAAGGTATTCTTTTGCTTCCTCAACCGATAATCCTGAAATCTTTTCCAGTTCTGCAAGCTGCTTATTGCGTGCCTGTGAGATCTCTTCCTCAATCGTCTGGATCTCTTTGACCTTGTTATTATACGCTTCCTCTTTCTGTTCAAGAGACTCCAGTTTTTTATCCAACGTTTCTTCTCTTTGCAGTATCCGCCGTTCAATACGCTGGATTTCGTTGCGGCGGTCTTTTATTTCCCTGTCAAGCTCCATTCTGCTCTTGTGTACTTCTTCTTTGGCTTCTATCAAGGATTCTCTTTTTTTGCCTTCAGCCATTTTAACGGCCTCAGATACAATTTTCCCGGCTTCCTCTTCAGCACTGCCGATTTCCGCTTCGGCCATCTTTTTTCTGTGTTCTATCCCTTTGCGGAAAGCTATTATTGAAGCAATAACTGCGATTATCAAGCCAACGACTATACCAATGATCAGATTTACTATGCTGCTTTGTATAGGTCACACCTCCCTTATTAAGTTTTCAAAGTGCATTTTCCATGCCGCAACCAGACTGCGCAGATTACAGCATATAAAGTTATTTTAAGCTTTTTTTATTTTTGTGTCAAGCGACCGCTTTATCCATCCTGCTGCCACGCTTTATCCGTCCTGCTGCCGTGACTGCATCTCCTGCCATTGGAGCTTCGTGACCAGGACCTGCCGTGGTTTGCTGCCTTCGAATTTACCAACTATACCTCGCTCCTCCATCTGGTCAATTATCCTGGCAGCTCTTGAATATCCGACTCTGAACTTCCTTTGTATAAAGGATACCGAAGCCTGTCCCAGATCGACAACCATTTCTATTGCCTGGTCAAGGAGTTCGTCTCTGTCGGAATCATTACTTTTTTCTTCCTGTTCTGAAGAATTGATATGGTCGATTATTCCGTCATCATATCCGTTCTCTCCCTGTTTTTTAACAAAAGACACAACCTTTTCTACTTCCTTATCTGAAATAAAGGAACCCTGGACCCTCAAAGGCTTTGCCCTGCCTGTCGGGTAAAAGAGCATATCCCCTCTCCCGAGAAGCCTTTCAGCACCGGCCATGTCAAGTATGGTCCTTGAGTCAAACTGTGATGAAACAGCAAAAGATATCCTTGATGGGATATTGGCTTTTATAACGCCTGTTATTACATCAACTGACGGTCTCTGCGTTGCAATCACAAGATGTATCCCTGCAGCTCTTGCCATCTGTGCAAGTCGGCATATCGCATCCTCCACGTCATTAGGAGCAACCATCATAAGATCTGCAAGCTCGTCAATAATTATTACTATCTGTGGCATGGGGATATCGTCTTCATTCATATCTGCATCTTTGTTGTCAGGTCCCTTATACTCTGCATCTTCTTCTGTTTCCAGTCCCTGTGCTGCAATGTCACCATGTATGTCCCCGGTCATATTCCCGGGCATATTCCTGGAAATATCCCCTGGCATATCTCCAAAGCTGTCCCCGGATTTGGCAGAAGATATTTCTCCGGCTTTTTCATTAATAAGGTCATTATATCTGGCAAGATCTCTGACGCCCTTTTCGGCAAAAAGCTTATATCTTCTCAGCATTTCTTTTACCGCCCAGTTCAGAGCGCCCGCAGCCTTACGCGGATCAGTGACGACAGGTACCAGAAGATGGGGTATCCCATTGTAACCTACAAGCTCAACCACTTTGGGATCTATCATAAGGAGCCTGACCTCGTCGGGAGAGGCTTTATACAATATGCTGATAATCAGGCTGTTGATGCAGACGCTTTTACCTGAGCCTGTGGCACCCGCTATCAGCAGATGAGGCATTGTCACTATGTTTGCGACTATGTTTTCGCCGGTGATATCCTTGCCAAGCGCTATAGAGAGCCTGGACGGGTGGCGGGTAAAGCTCTCCGACGCAAGCACATCTCTCAGATATACCGTGGATACTTCAGTATTTGCCACCTCAATGCCAATAGCAGCCTTGCCGGGTATTGGCGCCTCGATCCTGACTCCTCCTGAGGCAAGGTTAAGGGCTATATCATCCGCGAGTGTTACTATACGGTTGACCTTAACACCCAGTCCCGGCTGAAGCTCATATCTGGTCACAGTCGGCCCGGGGCTGACATTTATAACTCTTGCTTCAACCTGGAAGCTTCTCAGCGTCTCTTCAAGCTTTCGCGCACCTTCTATTGCGGATGACCTTACCGTACGGGAGTCCTTTACTGTTTCGTTTCCTGCGGTGAGAAGATCCAGCCCCGGATATATATATTTCGATTTATGAACTGCCGGGATGACTATATCGACAGATTCCACTTTTGCTTTTTCTTCAGTTGCAGCTGTCTGACCAGGTGCGCCGAAAGCAGGTTTTGCTGATGTTGTGACCGGAGTCGCCTGGTTCCCGATATCAGATAGTGCTGCATCAGCCTTTAAATCCAGTATATCTGACAGGCGGCCTGCCGAACGTTTGTCCGGGTTGCGTCTGAATGGGGCGGTATTTGCAATGAGCCCTTCCTCTTTACTTTTTTCTTCCTGATTGCGCCGGTATTTCAAAGTGCTTCCCGCAGAATTATCTCTTAAATTATGCCCTTGTGCCAAAGCAGCACTCTCCGCCTCCGCCTCAGCCTGCGCCTCAGCCTCCGCTCTTTCTTTTTTTCTCAGAGCAATGCTTTGAAGCCTTCCGGAAAAGAACGACCCCATGCTTCGCAATAAGCCGGAAACAGATATATTTGTCAGAAGGACCAGAATGACTGCAGTCAATGCCGACAGAATAACCAGAGTGCCGGCGGTCTGGAAGACTACCAGAAAGGGCATGCTTATCAGCCCGCCTATGACCCCTCCTCCTTCGAGCTCGACACCGTCTTGAAAGAGTATCTCTATTGTCCTGATTATCCGCGCGTTTTCAAAACGTTCTCTTTCATAAAAACCCGTATTGATTATTGCGGAAAGCAGAAAAATAAAAATGAGCAGATACTTTATCCTTGACCTGAACACTCCCGGTATCCGCCTGAACAGGACCATTATACCCGCGGCAAAAACAATGAAAGGCACGATATAACCGGTAACTCCCAGTAAGCCCAGCATGATGCTGCTGATTATACTGCCGAAAAGACCTGCGCTGTCTTCAAAATACATGCTCAGGAAAAACAGGATCCCTGCCGCTATTACCAGTATGCCGGTGATATCGAAAAACCTGTTCTCTTTACCGGCAGTTGTTTTTGCGGATGCGGTCCTGTTTGCAGCAGAAGTCCCGGCTGTTTTCTTACCCGAAACAGTTTTTTTGTTTTTCTTCCTCAATTTAGCGGAGCCCAAAAGAAATACTCCTTATTCCATTGCGTCTTTCCTGGAAAGGTTTATCCTTCCCTGCCGGTCGATCTCTATGACTTTGACCATTATTTCATCACCTACGGCGACGACATCCTCGACCTTTTCGACTCTCTTATTATCGAGCTTTGATATATGGACAAGTCCTTCCTTACCGGGGAGGAATTCCACAAAAGCACCGAAGGTCATTATTCTTACGACCTTACCCGTGAAAACCTGTCCGGGTTCAACATTACGGCCAATCCCCTCTATGATCGAAATAGCTTTGCGGCACTGTTCCTCATCCACACCTGAGACAAAAACCCTGCCGTCCTCTTCTATGTCGATTTTCACTCCGGTATCGGCTATTATCTTATTTATGACCTTGCCGCCGGGACCAATTACGTCGCGTATCTTGTCCTGTTCCACTGAAGTTGTATAAATTTTGGGAGCATAAATTGAAAGGTTTTCACGCGGTTGCGGCATCGTTTTCAGTATGACATCGTCAATGATCATGCATCTGCCTGCTTTTGTAAGCTCAAATGCCTGCCTGATGATATCCTCGGTCAGACCATCCACCTTTATGTCGACCTGGATGGCGGTGATTCCTTTTTTTGTGCCCGCAACCTTGAAATCCATGTCGCCGAAGAAATCTTCTATGCCTTGTATGTCCATGAATACTTTAAAATCATCAGGATCATCTTCGTTGACTATAAGTCCTGCCGATATGCCTGCAACAGGGCTTTTTATGGGAACTCCAGCATCCATAAGTGCAAGAGTGCTGGCGCAGACACTTCCCTGTGAGGTCGAACCATTCGACATCAGTACCTCTGATACAAGCCTTATGGCATAGGGGAAAGACACTTCATCCGGGATAACCGGCTCAAGAGCCCGTTCTGCAAGAGCCCCATGACCTATTTCACGCCTTCCGGGGCCTCTTGAAGTCCTCGCCTCTCCAACACTGTATGCGGGGAAATTATAGTGGTGCATATACCTTTTTGATTCCTCAAGCTCTATCCCGTCAAGCATCTGGACTTCGCCCATTGCTCCAAGTGTCACCGTTGTAAGCACCTGTGTCTGCCCTCTCTGGAAAAGCGCGGATCCGTGAGTCCTTGGCAGGATGCCTACCTCTGCGCTGAGAGGCCTTATTTCATCCATTTTTCTCCCATCAACTCTTCTGTTTTCTTTAAAGAGGTATTCCCTGACGACCTTCTTTTCAAGCGTGTATACCGCGTCACCGATCCTTGATACTGTTTCCGGGAACTTTTCAGCGAGAGATGATTTCAGCCTCTCCGTCAGAGCTGCTATCGCGTTGTCCCTGTCCTGTTTTTCCACGGCAAGCACCGCGCTCCTCATTTCTTCATATCCCTCGGCTTTGACAGCTTCAAAAAGATCTTCGGGGACGTCACATGATTCATATTTAAACTTCTGCTTGCCCGTGTCCTTTACAATACTGTCTATAAATTCAACAATGTCCCTGATAACCGCATGCCCCTTCATAATAGCATCGAGCATTACTTCATCAGGCACCTCGACTGCTCCTGCCTCTATCATGGTGATCTTGTCTTTTGTGCCGGCAAGAGTAACATACATACTGCTTTTTTCTCTTTGCTCCGCTCCCGGATTTATCACGATTTTGCCGTCTATAAGTCCCAATATTACGCCTCCGACAGGGCCGTTAAATGGTATGTCCGAAATACTGACTGCTGCTGACGAGCCGATAAGCGCCGCTATCTCTGGAGAATTGTCCTGCTCAACCGACAGGACCGTATTGACGATAACAACGTCATTTCTCAGATCCTTTGGGAAAAGCGGCCTCATGGGCCTGTCGATCACCCTGGAGGTAAGGATCGCCCTTTCAGAAGGTCTGCCTTCACGACGTATAAATCCTCCGGGGATCTTGCCTACCGAGTATAATTTTTCTTCATAATCCACACTTAGGGGAAAGTAGTCTACCTCCGGTCTTGGTGAAGCTGATGCCGTAGCTGTAGACAAAACGACCGTCTCTCCGTATCTCACAAGGACCGCCCCGTTGGACAGGCCTGCAAGTTTCCCGGTCTCTATGATAAGCTTCCTTCCCGCCAGTTCCATACTGTAAGTCTTTAACATAATGCCTCCTTTAAGTTTCGGCAGATCTCTGCCGCAAAAATGATACTGAAATATGCCTGCCGCCGAACAGGCCCGAAAAGCCCTGTCAGGCTGACGGGCAGACGCGGCATGGCAAATATAAAGAGCGGGAACCTCCGCTCTTCGTTATTTTCTGAGATTCAGTTTCTCAATGATTGCACGATATCTTACGATATCCTTTTTCTGCAGATAATTCAGCAGGCCTCTCCTCTGTCCGACCATCTTTAAAAGCCCTCTTCTTGAATGGTGATCCTTTTTGTTGATTTTCAGATGCTCGTTAAGATGGTTGATCCTCTCTGTAAGAATAGCGATCTGTACTTCGGGGGAACCTGTGTCATTCTCATGTGTCCTGAATTTCTCAATTATTTCTGTTTTCTGTTCCTTTATCATTGCGGAACCTCCTTTTATTAAATCGCCAAATGCCGGGCAGACGGCCGGAGTGTCCGAAAACTCAGCAAATGGTTTATTTATCGGGCACAATGTGCCACTTAGGTATTTTAACACAACGCTCCTGAAATGTAAATTACAGAATCGTTGTCGTTGTCACACAGGCGAAGTATAAACGCGCGCATGGATTGAGCGAACGCATAGATTAAGCCTCAGTTGAGTTCGTCAAGCGTAAGAAGGAAGCTTGAAAGGAACTTATCCATGAAATACTTGACTTCAGGCAGTTCCATCCTGTCTATTTCCGCCCTGATAGCCTTTTCTGCCTTGGAAAACTCCTGATTTCCAGCCTTTAATTCTTCTACGCATTTCAAATATGCACAGATTTTGTCTGCGGCTTTGATTATGATCAAATACTCCGGCTCGATCCCGGACATCGTAAGAAGCGGTTCATAATCTGCTTTAAGTTCTTCGGGGATCATATCAAGGAGCTTACGGGAAGCTGTCGATTCGATTTTTTTATACGCATTTTTTATTTCAGGATTGAAATATTTTATAGGGGTTGCTATGTCCCCTGTTATTACCTCCGGTGCTTCATGGTATATCGCAAGTAAAACTGCTTTGCCGCAGTCGACAGCCCCGCCGAAAAACCTGTTCCTTGCCAGTGCAAGCAGGTGCGTCACCATCGCCACCTGGTGGCTGTGTTCCTGAATATTTTCATTCTGAGTATTGCGCATCAGGCCCCAGCGGGAAATATACTTCATCCTGGACATATATGCAAAAAAGTGACTCATGCCATAGCCTCCACATACCATTTTCCGTCTTCATACCAAATGAAAGCCTCGCGCCCGCCTATTACACAGGTATATCTGGTGCCGCAGCCGCCGACCTTGAGGGATGGGGCAGGTCTCGAATCAACAACCTTGTCGACCCTGAATTTTCTGCCGTCTTCCCATAGTATGTACATAGGGATCTTTTCGCCATCCATTGTATATCTTACAATTACTTCGGTAAACACTTTTTTATACATCACGAATACCTCATCAGCTTTAATATTGCTGCAAGCCTTAGTGCCGCCATATATGGTGATCCATACTTTTGCCGCGTGCCCGGAGCAGTCCGGAAGCACTCATTTCCTGAAAGGGGCAAAGGGATTGAACCCGGTTGTTTCTCCGGCTTTTTCAAGCAAAAGGAACGCCTTTTGTACGGAATAGTGTCCAAAGCGGCTCCTTATGCCGTCCACGCAATGCTCAACGAGCTCCTTTCTTTGTCTTGGGCCCGGGGGGAAAAACGAGAGCTGAATATGCTTTTCAGCGTCTGCCAGGTCGGTGACCCTCACACCGGCCGCCCTTATACCGATATCCCATCTCCAGAAGCTCTTGAAAAGTTCGAATGCCTTTTCTGCTATTTCTCCCGATATATATGTATAAAAGGGGAGCTTCCCCTGCTTTTGCGACGATGAAAGATCCGCTCCCCTCACCCAGACCTGAATTGTCCGGCCCTTGAGATAATGTCGTCTCAGGCGCCTGGCCACGCTCTCGGCAAGCACGTGCAGAAGCGCCTTTACGTCAGTATTGCAGGTGAGGTCCGAAGGCGTGGTGAGGGAATTTCCTATTCCCTTTATGGAGTGCTCAAAATCAGAATCACATACAGGAGCAGCATCATAGCCGTTTGCGAATGCCCAAAGGGTCTCCCCCCATTTCCCGAGTTTACCGGTCAGGAAAGAAGGAGGCGCAAGCGCAAGGTCGCCTATGGTATATATACCTGCGCGACTCAGCTTGACGGCTGTGGAGCGGCCGACATAAAGAAGGTCTCCGGCCGGCATTCCCCATATCATTTCCCTGAAATTATCCTCAGTGATACAGGTAACGATGTCGGGCTTCCTCATATCCGAACCCAGCTTTGCGAATATTTTGTTAAAGCTCACTCCTACGGAAACAGTTATGCCAAGTTCATCCTTAACCGATTGCCTTATCTTCTCTGCTATTTCCTCCCCGCTGCCAAAAAGAACTGTACTCTCAGTCACATCCATCCAGCTCTCGTCTATACCGAAAGCTTCCACAAGGTTGGTATATCTGAGAAGGATATCCCTTACAGAAGACGAAAATCTGAGGTAAAGCCCATAACGCGGAGGCACTGCGATAAGACCGGGGCACTTCGAAGCCGCTTTCCAAACAGGCTCTCCTGTGGTTATACCCATCGCCTTTGCAGCCATATTTTTGGCAAGCACGATGCCGTGTCTTGTCGACTGAGAGCCGCAAACCGCGACCGGCTTATCCCTGAGCTCAGGCCTGTAAAGGCATTCGACGCTTGCATAAAAATTATTGAGGTCGCAATGAAGTATGACCCTTTTCCCATCCTTCAAATAAATCCCTTCCCCCTGTGGGCAAAAAGCAGCCGCAAGCCCTAACAAGGCTGCAAAATTACTGCAGCCTCATTAAAAGTCTGATACCGAACATATGTTCGGTTTAATTATACGACAGCCGTTTGTTTTTGTAAAGAAGAAATTTGCGGGTCTGCTGGGATCCTCGGTTATTGATGACCGCTTTTTATTCGCTGCTTTTTATGACAGCGTCTTCAGTGTTTTCAGCGTCTTCATCAGATTTGACATTTCGATGGCAGTGACGGCGGCGTCATAGCCTTTATTCCCGGATTTGGTGCCTGCTCTTTCCACAGCCTGATCTATGGTATCTGTAGTCAGTACCCCGAAAATTACAGGTATACCTGTGTCAAGCGTGACTTTAGCCACCCCTTTTGAAACCTCTGCCGCAACATAATCAAAGTGTGGAGTAGAGCCTCTGATGACAGCCCCAAGGCAGATCACGGCGTCATATTTGCCCGAAGAAGCCATTCCGGAAGCTACCAGCGGTATCTCAAAAGCCCCCGGCACCCACGCAACCTCAATATCCGCTTCGGCTGCTCCATGCCTCATAAGCCCGTCAAGCGCACCTCCCAGGAGTTTGCTGCTGATAAATTCATTGAAACGTCCCGTAACTATTCCGAATCTGAGGCCTTCAGCCAGCAGTTTGCCCTCATATGTTTTTACCGACATTGTATTATCCTCCGCTCTGATAAATTATTACCTAAATAGATTATTTTTTATTTTGTCCTGAATAAATTATTGTATCCTGTATATCCGGTTTTCATACCTGTATATCCGGTTTTTATACCTTCACCTTTTTATACCTTCCTCTTGAAATTGCTGCAGCTTATCTTTTTATCGTCAAGTATGTGCCCCATTTTGTCTTTCTTTGTCTGCATATAGAACTCATTCTCCGCGTTCGCCTCGACCTGGAGGGGGATCCTTTCGATGATTTCCAGGCCATAACCTCCCAGGCCGACGACCTTCTTCGGGTTGTTGGTTAGCAATTTTATTTTTCTTACCCCTATGTCATAAAGTATCTGGGCGCCTATACCATATTCACGCAAATCGGGAGGGAAACCCAGTATCTCGTTGGCTTCCACAGTATCCTTCCCCTTATCCTGAAGGTCATATGCCTTTATCTTGTTGATAAGGCCAATACCCCTTCCCTCCTGTCTCATATAAAGCAGCACTCCGCGGCCTTCATCGCTTATCTGCTTCATTGCTGCGTTGAGCTGATCGCCGCAGTCGCACCTCAACGAATGGAAAGTGTCGCCTGTAAGGCACTCCGAATGTACCCTTACAAGTACCGGCTCCTCATTGTCCCCGCTTATGCTTCCTTTGATCAGCGCAACATGGTGCTCGCCGTTTATCACATTTTCATAAGCTACTATCTCAAAATCCCCGAATGCCGTCGGCAGCTTTGCATGTGAAGCTCTGCGGACGAGTTTCTCCTTTGAACGCCTGTATTTTATAAGGTCTGCAACCGTGATGATCTTCAGCCTGTTTTTCGCGGCAAATTCTTTAAGCTGGGGAACCCTGGACATTGTCCCGTCCTCCGCCATTATTTCGCAGATGACACCCGCCGGATAAAGTCCGGCAAGTTTAGCAAGATCGGTCGCCGCCTCCGTGTGTCCGGACCTCTTTAATACGCCTCCGTCCCTGGCAATCAGCGGGAAAATATGTCCCGGCCTTGTAAAATCCTCAGGTGTAGAGTCGGGGTTTACCATTTCCTTTATTGTCTTAGCCCTCTCATAAGCTGAAATCCCTGTCGTAGAGCTTTTGTGGTCGACAGTCACCGTAAAGGCGGTCCGCATGTTGTCGGTATTGTGCTCCACCATAAGCGGTAAATTTAGTCTTGACGCTCTTGCCTGGGTTATAGGCGCACAAATCATGCCGCGTCCCTGCACTGCCATGAAATTAATTGCTTCCGGCGTGACCTTTTCGGCCGCCATCAGAAGGTCGCCTTCATTCTCCCTGTCCTCGTCGTCTACGACAATTATCATTTTCCCGTCGGAAATATCGCCAATTGCTTCTTCTATAGAATTGAATTTCATTATATATTGCTCAGCACCTTTCATGTCAATTTCATATACTTTCACATATCAATTTCATACGATTTCACATATATCCATGTTCCCTGAGGAAATCAAAAGTAAGCGGCCTGCCCTGTTCCGCTTCATTTTTACCGGAGGCGTATCCGCCTTCGTTGCCGGGAAGGTCCCCATCTTCGAGGCCCATCAGCTTTTCGACATATTTCCCGATTATGTCGCATTCGATATTCAGCAAATCTCCAGGCCGCTTTTCTCCGAGCGCAGTATTTTCGAAAGTAGCCGGTATAAGCGACACTGCGAATGTCCCTTTGCTTGTGTTAGCAACTGTCAGGCTCACACCGTCCAATGAAACAGACCCTTTCTCTACTATATATTTCATTATCCGGAACGGGGCGCTTATTGTCAATAAAACAGCATTACCCTCATTGCGGATGTCTGTTATCCTTCCTGTTCCATCAACATGCCCGTTTACTATGTGGCCTCCAAGTCTTCCCGCAGCAGAAAGCGCCCTTTCAAGATTTACGCGCCGCGGCGGCGACATGGCGGAAAGATTCGTCCTTCTGACAGTTTCCGGCATGATGTCGGCCGTGAAAAAGCTGTCGCGCAGGTCTGTTACAGTCACACAAATACCGTTTACAGCAATACTGTCGCCCGGAGATGTGCCTTCAAGTACCAGTCTGCATCCGACTTCGAGGCTGACAGAATCACCTTTATTTATAAACCTTCTTAATATTCCTGTTTCTTCAACTATTCCTGTAAACAAATATTTTCCGCCTCCGTTTAACGGGATATTCTCATGCATGGCGTCTGCCTGCGCGATAACATTTATTTCTCAAAGGTCATGATCAACATCCTCATACTGAGGGTATCCTTCAATCAGTATATCATCTTCAAACCTCGATATCTCAATATCGCGAAGATTTATCGCGTCTTTCATAAAGCTCACGCCTTCACCTTCAACAGGAGAAATGGCATCTCTGCCGCCGCAAATTTTCGGCGCCATGAAAAGCATTATTTTATCGACGATCCTGTATTGCAGCGCAGACGCGTTGAGCTCCCCTCCTCCCTCAAGAAGAACACTGTCTATGCCGAGCCTGTATAATTCTTTCATTAAAATTGAAAGATCCACATGACCGTATTTATCCGGAGGTGTTTTAAATACTGCGGCACCTTTTTCTTTATAAATATTTTCAATATCTTTTCCTATCGTATCAGCGGCGGCAATTATTACGCCTTGCGGGGTTATTTTTTTCATTATCCTGCAGTCAGGAGAAATACTTCCTGCTGAATCGATAATTATTTTCAGTGGGTCCCTTGGTGGCACTACTGAAGGGACCGAAGAAGCCCCGCATTTTTTCAGGCATGATAACAGGCTGTCGTCCTCAAAACATATACTTGGTAATCTCGATGTGAGCTCAGGGTCATCCTTCCTGACCGTCCCGCTGCCCACCATTATCGATGAGATCCTGCTTCTCATCATGTGAACATATTCCCTTGAACGCGAGCCTGTTATCCATTTTGAATCACCCGTATGTGTTGCAATCTTTCCGTCAGCGGTCATTGCAGTTTTGAGTATTACAAACGGGAGCTTGCGTGTGATATATTTAATGAATATTTCATTAAGCTTCAGGGCTTCGTTGAGCAGCACTCCCGTAACAACACTTACACCGGCTTCTCTCAGCTTTGCGATACCTTTACCTGAGACAAGCGGGTTTGGATCCTCCATGCCTATAACCACCCTGCTGATGCCAGCAGAAATAACAGCATCGGCACACGGGGGCGTGCGACCATAGTGGGAGCATGGCTCAAGGTTAACGTACAGTTCAGCGCCTTTTAAATCTATTCCTGCTCTTCGGGCATTTGCAATAGCGTCAGCTTCGGCATGCATACATCCTGCTGCTGAATGATATCCTGCAGCAACAATATCTCCGTTCTTTACTATTGCCGCGCCGACAAGCGGATTCGGGCTGCATCTGCCCCACCCTCTCTTAGCTGCGGCAAGAGCGATCTCCATATATTTTTCATTTATCTTGTCCGTAATATTGTTTATAACTTTATCCTCCATAAAATAAAAAATCCCGGAGAACATCTCCAGGACATCTGTTATATGGGATATTTCCAGGGAAAGCCAGCGCCAACAACCCGGTAAAATCGCCCCGGTCTGTAGCAAGTCCCCGGTCAATAATCGACAGGGCTTTTTGTTCGTTGCCCTTTTCAGGCCAGCCACCGGACAAAAAGCTTATCTTCTCCCATCCAGACTATACTGTCGGCCCCGTATTCACAACGGGTCTGCTTGCGCTCGCGGGCTCGCATCTTTTTAAGAAAAACGCATCACCGCCGGTAAGGAATCCCACCCTGTCCTGAAGATAATTATTTTTTAATACAAAATATTTATAGCATATGCATAAAATAATGTCAATAATCCGGCAAAATCCATAATCCGGCAAATCATATTCGGGGACTTATGCCCTACTTATGTTTCTGCTTCTTCTTCTTCTGCTGCTGCTGCTTCTGATTGATTATGATTCAGTCTTCTCTGATTTATATTGTATTTTATATGCCTATATCCGTTATATTAGCTAATATTTAACGATATCATTATATTCATCTTTAATCGGATAGACATTTTATTCTTTCGTAATGCCCGTCCGGCATGCATGACGTTCTTTTATGTGATGTTATTGTGAAATATAAATCATGTAATTTATTTTAATTGCTAAATATTTCACACATAAAATATTATAATTTGTTAAATTTTCATCAATTCTTCACAAAACTTTGCTATTATACAAATAACATCATTGTAACGAATTTCAATTGTTTTATTTGTTTCAGAGAATCAGACAAAGAATCAGGCTATTTATTTGGAGGTACCCGATGAAGAAAAAAATGTCGTATGAAAAGTACTGTAAATGTGAAGATGATCATCAGAAATATGGAGAAATACTCAATGTCATCGACCTTTACAGGGGCAGAGAAGGCTGTCTCATACAGGTCTTGCACGCCGCCCAGAAAATATACGGCCATCTCCCTCTTGAACTTCAGAAATTTATCGCCGACGAATTAAAGATCCCTCTCTCAGAAGTCACCGGTGTTGTTTCATTCTATTCCTTCTTCTCCGTAACCCCCCGTGGCGAGCATACCATAAGAGTCTGTCTCGGCACGGCATGTTATGTCAGAGGCGGCAAAAAGCTTGTGGAGCACCTTATAAAGACTCTGGGCGTTGACATCGGCGGTACGACTGACGACGGTAAATTTACTTTCGAGATCGCGCGCTGTATAGGAGCATGTGGTCTGGCTCCAGCCATAATGATAGATGACGTAGTGTATAAACAGATGACGCCGGCTAAACTAAACACTCTTCTTGCAGGATTCTGAGAAGGGATACCGGCAGTGATAAATCAACCCGGTCCTGCAGCCGGATGTGACTGAACAGGACAAATCATGAAAGGATGAAGAAAAATGAGCTTTTTGATAACAAAGGTTGATGACCTGAAAAAAATCGGTAACGAATATAACGCATTTAATGATAAATACAAATATCAGTTACTTGTATGCGCCGGAGCGGGATGTGTATCATCCGACTGCGGCTCCGTACGGGATGCAGTTATTGCTCAGATCAGGGAATCAGGCCTTGAAAATGATGCGCGTGTGTTTGAAACCGGATGCATGGGCACATGTGCTGTCGGGCCTGTTATGCTGGTGCTCCCCGACCGGATCTTTTATACAAAACTGACCCCGGAGAAAGCACGTGAAATCGTAAAAGCACACATTCTCAACAATAAAATAATTGAACAGTACACCTACTATGACAACGCTCTGCAGGAATATGTCCCTGAAATAGACAACATAAACTTCTTCAAGGACCAGGTCAGGATAGCTCTCCGTAATTGCGGGATACTGGAATACAACAGCCTTGAGGCATATATTGCCGCGGGCGGCTATGCGGCGGCTGCCAGGGCTCTTACCATGATGAAGGACACCGATGTGATAGACGAAATGAAAACATCCGGGATGCGCGGCCGTGGTGGTGCAGGCTTCCCCGCCGGTATCAAATGGGATGCAGGCAGAAAAGCTCCCGGAGACGAGAAATACATAGTATGTAACGCAGATGAAGGCGATCCCGGAGCTTTTATGGACCGCAGCATCATTGAAGGAGATCCTCATACTCTCATAGAAGGCATGATGATCGGAGGATATGCCATAGGAGCAAGAAAAGGCTATGTCTACATCAGAGCTGAATACCCTCTCGCCGTTGAAAGGCTTGGCAAGGCAATAGAACAGGCCAGAGAATACGGCCTTCTCGGGAAAAACATATTCGGCAGCAGTTTTAATTTCGACCTTGAAATAAGGATCGGAGCAGGCGCCTTTGTATGCGGCGAAGAAACATCCCTCATGGCTTCAATAGAAGGCCGCAGAGGTGAGCCGCGCCAGAAGCCCCCCTTCCCCTTCGAAAAAGGGCTTTTTGGCAAGCCTACCATTATAAATAACGTTGAGACTCTTGCCAGTGTTCCGAAAATAATTGAGATGGGCGGCAAATGGTATTCTCAGTACGGCACAGAAAAAGCACGCGGGACAAAGGTCTTTGCCCTTGCCGGCGACATCGTGAACACGGGGATAATCGAAGTCCCCATAGGCATGCCGCTTGGAGAGATCATATTCAAGATCGGCGGAGGCATGCTTGATAAAAAGCAGTTTAAGTCGGCACAAATAGGCGGCCCTTCCGGAGGCTGCATCACACAGGACAACCTCAATGTACCTACAGATTATGAATCTCTGACAATGCTTGGTGCAATAATGGGCTCCGGCGGCCTTATTGCAATGAATGAAGATACCTGCATGGTCGACACGGCACGCTATTTCATGGACTTCATACAGGACGAGAGCTGCGGCAAATGCACCGCGTGCAGAATAGGCACAAAAAGGATGCTTGAGATCCTCGAACGGATAACAAGAGGAGAGGGCCGCGAAGGCGACATAGAGCTCCTTGAAGAAATCGGCGCGGTTATAAAAGATACAGCCATGTGCGGCCTCGGTCAGACAGCTCCCAACCCTGTTCTGAGCACAATTAAATATTTCCGTGAGGAATATGAAGAGCATATAAAAGAAAAATACTGCAGAGCCGGCGTATGCAGCGACCTCTTTATTTCGCCGTGTGAAAACGCCTGCCCGGCAAACATAAATATACCCGGATATGTCGCCCTTATTGCTGCTGGGAAGTTCATGGACGCCTATAACCTGATAAGGCAGGAGAACCCCCTCCCCTCCATATGCGGGAGGATATGCACCCACCCGTGTGAAAAGCGCTGCAGGCGCTCCACCGTTGACGAAGCACTGGCAATATGTGAGCTGAAGCGTTTTGTTTCAGATTATGCCATGAAAAATGAAAAGTTCAATACTCATGAGGTTGTTTTCCCAAGGAATGGCCGTAAAGTGGCAGTCATCGGTGCCGGCGCGTCAGGCCTCACCTGTGGCTATTATCTTGCAAGAACAGGCTATGAGGTCGACATATACGAACGCGAAGCTGTCGCCGGCGGGGTCCTTGCTTATGGCATACCTGAATACAGGCTTCCCTCTGATATCATCAAACACGAAATAGACAATATATGCCGCTCCGGAGTCAACATAAAAACAAACACCGAGGTCGGCAGGGACATAAGCTTCAAGGAGCTTCGCTCCACATACGATGCCATTTATGTCGCCACCGGGACCCAGACACCTCAGAAAATAAACATCCCCGGAGAAAATTTCAAAGGTGTTCTTCCCGGAATAACTTTCCTTAAAGACGTCAAGCTGAACGGAAATATTGATTTTACAGGCCAAACCGTTGCAGTCATCGGCGGAGGCAACACCGCCATTGATTCAGCAAGGACCGCATTAAGGCTTGGCGCTACAAAGGTCATGCTCCTCTACAGGAGAACGCGTGACATGATGCCGGCTTATGAAATTGAAGTTGAAGAAGCCATACACGAAGGTGTCGAAATCCATGAACTTGTTTCACCGGTCAGCTTCATCGCAGATAAGCGAAACAATCTGAAAGGCATTGAATGTGTCAGACGCATGCTCGGTAATTTTGATAACAGCGGACGCAGAAATACCAGCCATATAGAAGGCTCAAATTTCATAATTGATGTAGATAAGGCTGTCATCGCAGTCAGCCAGTACTCTGACCTTCCCTTTGTTCCCAAAGGCGACATAGGCGTAACTCCCTGGGGTACATTTATAGTTGATAAGCATACACAGATGACGACGATGCCGGGAGTTTTTGCAGGCGGCGACGTGGCAAGAGGACCGGATGAGGTCATCAAGGCGATAGCCGACGGTAAAAGGGCAGCCATATCTATCGATCTGTATCTCGAAGGCAAGGGAGTCCTGAACAAAGGAGACAGGATCTCCATCCCTGAACCTGACAGTGACGAAGATGAGATTGTAAGCCATGAAAGGTTCCCTGTGGATATGCTCTCTCTGGAAAAAAGACAGGCCAATTTCAAAGAAGTCGTACTCGGCTTCCATAAACTCAATGCAATTGCAGAAGCTATGCGCTGCCTGCATTGCGACAGGAGGTAACAAAAATGCTGGAACTTACGATCAACGGAAGGAAACTCAACGCTCCGGAAGGCAGCACCATACTGGAGGCGGCGGAATACAACCATATCAGGATACCAACCCTGTGCCACATGCACGACCATCTGCCCCAGGGCTCCTGCCGCATTTGCGTGGTTGAAGTCGAAGGCGCCAGAAACCTTCAGGCTTCCTGTATAACAAAGGCAGTAAATGGAATGGTCATACATACTAACAGTGACAGGGTCAAAAGAGCCCGTAAAGTACTTTTTGAGCTCATAATGTCAAACCATAACAGGGAATGCCTGAGCTGCAGCAGGAATACCACATGCGAGCTCCAGGAACTCGGTAAGCTCCTGGGTATAGACGAGACACGCTTTGAAGGCGCAACTTCGCCGGCGGCACTCGACATTTCCGTATCCATAACCAGGGATATGTCAAAGTGCATCCTTTGTCGCCGCTGTGTGACTGTCTGCAACGAAATACAGGGAGTCGGCATACTCAATCCTCAGAACAGGGGCTTTGCATCCGTAATAAGCCCGGGAATGGATCTCCCCATAGGGACCGTAAACTGCTCTTTCTGCGGACAATGCACCGTAGTATGTCCTGTCGGGGCGCTGAAAGAGACGTCATCTGTCGAACAGGTATGGGCTGCAATCAATGATAAACAAAAAAGGGTCATAGTGCAGACAGCCCCTGCCATACGTGTAGCTATCGGTGAGGAATTCGGCATGGAGTCCGGGAGCAGATGCACGGGAAAACTGGCAAACGCGCTTTCAATACTTGGATTTGACGATGTCTTTGACACTAACTTTGCAGCCGACCTTACAATAATCGAAGAGGGCACCGAATTCCTGGGAAGGGTAAAAACCGCTCTTACAGGCGGAGGCAGCGTTCTTCCGATGATAACGAGCTGCAGCCCCGGGTGGGTCAAATTTATAGAACACACATATCCCGACCAGCTTGACCACCTGTCTTCATGCAAATCCCCTCACACTATGCTGGGAGCACTTATAAAATCCTATTACGCCTCAAAGATAGGAGCAGATCCCTCAACGATTTATGTAGTCTCGGTAATGCCATGTACTGCAAAAAAAGCTGAAATAGTAAGAAACGAGATGAAGAATGACGGGCACCAAAACGTTGACGCGGTTATAACCACAAGAGAGCTTGCCGACATGATACGGCAGGCCGGCATAGACTTTAAAAACCTGCCGGACCGCGAATATGACTCGCCTCTTGGATTATCTTCCGGAGCTGCAGACATCTTCGGGCTGACCGGCGGAGTTATGGAGGCCGCCCTTCGCACTGTTTATGAACTTGTTACAGGCAGAGAGCTGCCCTTTAAAAACCTTCATGTTACACCGATAGTGGGACTGGAAAAAATCAAAGAAGCTGTTTTAAAAATAGAAGACCCCCTCCCCGCATACTCTTATCTTAACGGAGTGGAAGTAAAAGTAGCCGTTACAAGCGGGCTTAAAAACGCCAGGGTCCTTATGGACCAGATAGCCGAAGGTAAATCGCCTTATCACTTCATTGAAGTTATGGGATGCCCCGGTGGCTGTATAATGGGAGGCGGTCAGCCAAGAAGCGACGACCCGGATATAAGGGAAAAGAGGCTCGCCAATCTTTATGAAGAAGATGAAAGCAAAGAAATACGTAAATCCCATGAAAATCCATACATAACTTCACTTTATAAGGAATTCCTTGGCGAGGCAAACGGACATCTTTCGCACGAGCTTCTTCATACCCATTATGTGAGAAGAGGCCTGCATAATGAAATGACCGGAGAAGATTTCCTTCTCAGCTTTGAGCAGAATGCAAAACATGGTCGTAATAGTTCTTCTGATAATGTTTCAGGCACACAGGCCGGAAGTATAAAGAGCGGCAGAAACGAACCCGGCGCAGCTCCCGCAAGGGAATTGTCAGGTAAATCCAGGGACGACATCGAATCGGTAAGGCTGATCGCACTTGAAGCTGAAAAGAAGAACCTGAAAAAAGAACTTGAGGATACTCTTGAAACAGTCGACATACTTAAGAAAGTGATTGCCGATTATACCGAAAAAAAATAATACATGCCTCCTAAAGTGTGGCATGATCTGGTAAAATATTATCTGACCGGGTGGCAGACTTCCATTTAAAACATCGGATGCCTGTCATCCGGTCTTACTGTTTAAACATGGGATGCCTGTCATCCGGTTTTACCATCTTCTCTGAATGTGTATCCAAAGCCTCTCACTGTGGCAATGAATCCGTCCTTGGGAGCCAATGCCTGTCTCAGCGTCTTAATATGTGTGTCGACAGTCCTGTCAGTCCCAAAGTAATCATCTCCCCAAAGCTCATCTATGATATTTTGTCTTGAAAACACCTTTTGAGAATTTGAAGCAAGCAGAAGCAGAAGTCTGTACTCCTTTGGCGTAAGTGCGATTTCTCTGCTTCCGATGTATACCTTATGCGCTATGGTATCAATGCACAGGCTGCCGAAAATCAATTTTCTGACAGGCTGCTCACTTGCGGGAGTTATTCTCTTCAGAAGGGCTTTTACCTTAGCCGTAAGCACTCTGGGGAAAACAGGCTTGACAATATAGTCGTCGGCTCCTGTCTCATACCCTTTCAAAGCCGAAACCTCATCAGCCTTTTCAGACAGCATCAGTATCAGCGATTCGGACATGATCCTTGCCTGGCGGCATACATTTATACCATCCAGCTCCGGGAGATCGTCGCATATGATAAGGATGTCATATTCATTGCGTCTGAGCAGCTTTATAACAGATATCCCGTCAAATGTTTTTTGTACCTCATAGCCTTCATACTCAAGAAGTTCGCTTGTTTCTTCTATAAAATTTATATCCTTCTCCGCTATCAGTATTCTGATATCCACTAACGCAATGACCTCCAGGTCAGGCAAAACAGCGCTGAGCAAATTATTGCCTGAAAATACTGTGTTCTTTTGCCGCACAGCAAAAAAACCACTTCATCATTTTAACATAAATAATATCCGGAGATGCTGATAACCGGAAAAATTTTCCGGTTATTTTGATTCAAAAGCAATCGCAATAAAGCACCGGTACAAAGCATCACAGTGGGATATCAAATCAGAATCCCCTGACAAATCTGTCTACAACCAGCTGCCTGAATTCGGGGGACAGAACTGCAAAATAAGCTGTGAAGCCGGTCACTCTCACCACCAGGTCAGGATATAAATCCGGATTTTCATGTGCCTTAAGCAGTTTTTCCCCATCAAGTACATTAATATTGATAAGCGTTCCGCCAAGCTTAAAATGTGTTTTTATAAGATCAACGACCCTGTCCGCCCCGCCTTCCTCCATCGTGATCCCGGGATCAAATTCAAGCTGAAGGGGCGCCGTATTGCCATATCCGGGCTGCACAGAAGCAATCCCGTTGGATAATGCCGTACCCGCTCCGTTTTTACTGAATCCCGGATTTGGATTTGCTCCATGCGAAATAGGCTCCCCTGCTTTTCTGCCGTTTGCCGTAGCCCCTGTTACAGACCCATATTCTATAGTCCGGGACCAGGAAAACCATCCGGGAACAAGCAGCCTTCCCTCCGGCATTTTATGTGCTTTTATAAGCCTTGTGAACGATTCCGTGATCTTCCTGGCCCATTTGTCGCCCAGCGATCCTCCCATGCAGTATTTCTCTGAAGACTGCATCATCGCCCTTATTTTTCCGCCATCTGGGCCCTGATAATTATTTTTGAGACATGCAAAAATCTCTTCCCAGGTGATCCTCTTTTCAATTTCAATACGCTGCTGAAGCGCCGCAAATGAGTCAGCCGCAATGGCAAGGCCCGCACCGTCAATACCTGTCGTAAAGAGTTCCGCGCATTGCGTGATATCAAGGCCTTTTTCAATAGTATTCTTCATCATGAGATTCATAACCAGTTCGGGAGTGACTTCCCACTGATGATCAAGATGCAGGTTTATCCCGGCGGCTGTACAATCTATAGCGGCGACCAGATGTTCTTCAAAAAGACTGAATAATTTCGCTGTACTGAATTTATCTGTATCTGTCTTCTCCAGGTCGTTTACCGCAGCCTCCATTACCCTGGCAATATTTATCTTGACGGTGTCATTCATCGGGCATTCGATCCCCGGTATACACATCCAGTTACATCCTACAGCTATCCTGCTTCTGGCGGTTTTCTTATCAATAGACGGGCTGTTTCGCATATACCCTTTTGCAAGAGAATCATCTCCGCAGAATCTTGGCCAGCCGTTTCTATCCGTAAAAAGGTATTCCACTGCTTTTTTTAAGAATCCCGGATCACAGTTTTCATGCACCCTCACAGTCAGATTGGCTGAAATATTCAACATATGAGCCGCTTCCAGTATAAGATATGAAAGGTGGTTTGTGATGTCCCTGTCATTCTCGTCAACACCCGACAGCTGGTAATAATGGGGATCTATAAGCAGCAGGTCAGCCAGTATAAACCTGGCTTTTTCATCATCAAGTATCCCCTTCTCAATGTCCCTGTCATAGTAAGGTTTCAGCAGCCCATCCATCTGGAAACCCGCACCGTCTCTGGTATATATCCTTGAGACGCAGTTGAAATATGCGACCCACTGACATGCTTCCAGAAATGTTTCGGGCGGACGTGACATAATATGTATATTTGCCTCAAGCATCTGCTCAAGCGTCTCACGTATCTCCGGCCTGTGTTCATCGGCAAGCAGGGTCCTTATCTTTTCTATGTGTCTGCCGATAAATTTAAGGATCGCAAGCATTATTCTTTCTTCTGCCTCATAAAACTCTTTCCTGTCCGGGTTCATCCCGGCGTAATGCCTTATCTTATCAAGGAGGCCCGGGAATCCAAGAGACAGGCCTATGGTGTAATCACATGCGAGGTGCGCGTCATTATCAATGCCCGAAGTAATATTATATTTTGCCTGGCATGGCTTAAGTTCGTCATACGGGAACCGTATTTCATCCCATCGTTTATTTTTTCTGTAGTTTGAAAGCATGTCGCTCCAACGGCAGCAAAGTATTTCGAGGGGATCCGCGTAAACAGGATGCACCTCAAGAAGAGCGCAGAAATTATCAGCCATACCCCTGTAACCGTAAAAGCCTCCATTGGGACTGTTTGGCAGTGGTTTAAATGAATAGTCGTCAGGAAAAGGTATGGTACCGTAGTCATCGGCATTCATATACCCCTGCTGTTCCTTTTTCTTCTTTGTGTGTTCCAGCTTTTTTATTTTCAGAAGCCTGAGTCTTTCTTCATATGT